>JAFGTL010000113.1 GCA_016934125.1 Candidatus Hydrogenedentota bacterium | reverse complement strand
CGGAGTACGCCCGCCGCCACCAGGTGCCCTTGCCGCTCACCGGGGCGATGGCCGAGGCGGGTTCGAGCAACGCCGGATCCGTGATGACGATCTCGTCGCCGGGCCGCATATCGGCCGGCGCCTCGGTGACGTCGCGGAACACGCGCCCCCGCAGACATACCCCCTTGTAGGCGGCCCCGGCATGCCCGGAAGCGGAAGCGATCAGCACGCACTCGCCTTTGTCGATACCGCTCAGTTCGGCGCCCGGCATCGCGGCCGATGCCCGCCCGTCCGCGACAGGGGCTTCCCCGCTCCACAGCAGTTCGCCCGCGTAGGTTCGCAGTTCGAACCGCACGGCCCCCTCGACGCCCTCGCGGACTATGGCGGCGATGGCCGTGTCCTCCTCGAACACGTCGTAGGCGCACTCAATGCCGGCGATCGCCGGCCCCATTTGCCCCTCGGCAGGCTCCGCCCCGCCGCCCCCAGCCTGATCCTCCGAACCGGCCGACACCGTCAACAGCGCCGCAACAAGCATGACAATCATCCTGCCACCTTTCCGAGTATCACCCGCCGGCCAGTTCCCGCCGCGAAGCATCAAAGGACACCGATGGGGCGGATACTGGCGCCCACCGCACCCGTCAGCGAATCGCCGAGATCGCACCGGGCCTGTTCGCCAAGCGCGCGGAGCCGCTTCACAACATCGGGATGGTCTTTCCGTACGCAGCGCTGTTCGCCGGGATCCACGCGCAGGTTGTACAACGCCTCGGGAATCGGCGCGTCCTTCTGCTTGAACCGCCGGTAGATGTCCTCATTGTGGAGCGTAGTCTCGAACCGCAGCTTCCACGGGCCGCTGCGGACGGCGTGCAACTCATGCGCAAAGTAGTAGTAGAAGGCCTCGTGGGGGCTCGTCGCCCCCGGCTGGCCCGACAGGAGCGGGAAGATGTCTTTGCCGTCGATGATACGATCCGTCGGGGCCGCGCCGCCGGCCAGTCTGGCGAACGTGGGCAGCAGATCCATGGTGGTGGCCACTTCCGGGCACACCGCCCCGGCCGGGATCGTGCCCGGCCACCGCATGATGCACGGCATGCGCATCCCGCCCTCATACGTCGTGCCTTTGCCGGCCCGAAGCGGCGTCGCCAGCCCGCCGTCCTCGCCGCGCACGAGCCACGGACCGTTATCGGAGGTGAACACGGCGCAGGTGCGCTCGTCGATGCCGAGTTCGGCCAAGGTGTCCAGGATCCGGCCTACCCCCCAGTCGATGCACTCGATCACGTCGCCGTACAACCCGCCCGCCGACTTCCCTTTGAACCGCTTGGACACGTGGAGCGGCGTATGGGGCATGTTGTGTGGCAGGTAGAGGAAGAAGGGCGTGTCCCGGTGGGCGCGGATAAAGCCGATGGCCTCGTCGGTGTAGCGTTCCGTCAGGGTTTCCTGCACGGCCGGCTCTTCAACCACCTCCTCATTGCGCAGGAGGGGCGTCGGCCGCATGTCGTTGCTGTACGGAATCCCAAAATACGAATCGAACCCGTTGTAGGTGGGCAGGAACGGCGGGAGATGGCCGAGGTGCCACTTGCCCACGCACGCCGTCGCATAACCGAGATCCTTCAGCAGTTCCGCCATGGTGATCTCGTCGGGATGGATGCCGCAGGTGGACTCGGGCCGGAGCACGAGATTGGGCGGCCGGTAGCGGCTCGTCTCGTCCGGCACGTCGGCCAGGCTCACCCGTTGCGCGTAGCAGCCTGTCATCAGCGACGCGCGCGACGGCGTACACACCGGCGAAGACACGTAGAAATCGGTGAACTTCATGCCCTCGGCCGCCATGCGATCCAGCCGCGGCGTCTTGATCAGCGGCGCGCCGAAGCAGCCCACGTCGTTGTAGCCCTGATCGTCCGTGAAGATGATGATGAAGTTCGGTGGCCGGGACGATGCCGCGGCATGCGCGCCGCGCGCCCCGTGCGTCTGCGCCGTGGTCGATTGGCATCCGGCCAACGCCGCGCCGGCCAGCGCCCCCATCGAGATCCCGAGGAACTCCCGCCGCGTCGCCTCCTGCCGTGTGCCCTGCATGCCTCCCTCCTCCCGCGCGTTCTCGCGCCGCGTGCCGCCGGTTGCCACCGCCTACTGTAGCACAGGCCAGCCGAGCGCGCTCCAGTATGCCCCAATGACACCCCCGAATCGCCGACTAAGATCCCGCAACGTGGCGCGCAACCCAAGCTCGGCCGCACTCCCCGCGCCTACGCAGAAGTCACCAGCGCGGTCAGCACGTGGCCGAGCGAGACTCGCGCACCGTCAAGAACTTCGAGCGCGCCACAATCCGCTACCCGGCGGCCGGGGACGCGGGCGGTGCTTGGGTTGGCCGCGGGATGGGAGTATACTCGCGCGTCGGAGGTGCATAATGAGATTCTTCGAGACGGCCCACGAGATTCTGAAACGGGTGGAAGCGACGCAGGCGGACGCCATCGCCGAAGCGACGCGCATGGTAGCGGCAAGCCTGATGAAGGGCGGCGTGTGGCACGTGTTCGGCACGGGCCATTCCCATTTCATCGGCGAGGAACTCTATTACCGCGCGGGCGGGCTGGTGCCCGTCAACGCGATCCTGTTCCCGGCCCTGATGCAGCATGAGGGGCCCGCGACGAGCACGAAACTCGAGCGGATGCAGGGCTTGGCGCGGATCGTGCTCGACAAGCAGGATACCCGGCCCGGCG
>JAFGTL010000112.1 GCA_016934125.1 Candidatus Hydrogenedentota bacterium | reverse complement strand
CCTGCTGGCCTGCCTGGCCGGCAGCGGCGGCAGACACCGCCATTGCCGTTGAAGCCGCCACAAACTCACGCCGGGATATCATTGCCATGGCCCTTTCCATTCTTGCCCGTGTCTCACGGGAGCCCCGCCGAATCGGTCAACGCTTTTGCAGTGAAGAACTTATGCCGATCTCGTCTCTTGCGGCCCCGGTGATATGCACACAGTGTACCGCCTCGCCCACCTCGCACTCGAACTCGACGTTGTCCGCCCCAAAGCCGGGATTGTGCAACACGAACGACTGGGTGCGCAGCATCGCGCCGGGCAGTACGGCCGTCATGGGCAACGGCGTCGGCGAATAGGCGGCGTCGCCGGGCAGCCGGGCCGACACCTCCCCCACGCTGTCGGATGTCAAGCGCACGGATACGGCGTTCCGGGTGGCGCGCAGTGAGATATGGGGCGTACCGTTCCCGTCGCGCCATTCGATGCCTTCGACCCCGTCGGCGGGCGTCCACACGGACACCTGGAGAGGCAGATCGATGTCCGGCACGGCCTCGCTCAATTCAGGGGGCAGGCCCAAGGCTCCGTCAGCGGATGCGGGGAACCGCCGGGCTTTCGGAAGCGACTGTGCGGCAGCCGCTTCCGACCCGAGGCAGGGCCATTTCGCCAAGTCGGACGAGTAAACGATAGGGCCGGGAACATCCGTGACGTAGGTGGGGGCCACCCAGCGCCCCGGCCCGAGTTTCAGCACCGAACCGCTGCCTGTCCAGGAGCCGGACAGGCCGTAGTCGGGCAGGTCTCCGTGTGTAAAGGCTTTTGCGTCCGTGTTTTGTGGCGGATACCAGAACGCGGTTGAGGGACGGTACTCGAGCCAGTCGGATCTGGTGCGCGCGATGGCGCCGAAGGTGCCCAGCCATTCGATCTGCCGGGGGTCGTTGAGCAACTCGTAGATGGTCCAGTTCCTGTCGCCGCCGGAGGCCGACAGGCCCAGCCCGAACATGAAGACCCCTTTCGCGCCAAGGCGAAGCAGGAGTTGGATGTCCGAGTACATTTCGGCGCGGTTCTGGTAGGTGATGTGCCGATCCGTCCAGGTTGCGCCGTTGTACTCCGTGACCAGGCACCACATGGGGCGCTTGGATTGCACTATGTCGGCGTAGGTGGCTGCGCCGTTGAAGGAGGCTAGGCGGTCGCCCTTGATATAGCTTTCCATGCCGAGCCCGTCGAGTCCTCCTAGACTATTGGGATTCGACCAGATGCGTGTTGATTCATGGTGTCGTTTCGCGATAACGGGGACGTCGTGTATAGCTTTGATTACATCGCATAGCGCATTAAGCCAGTCACGGATATCCAGTTCGCGGGCCTCACACATGTCGGCCCACATGCGGCTCCTCTTCATGTCTGCGCGAAGGACCTCTCCCGAGGCATCGTCCATGACGTAACCTGCTGCCGGCCAATTGCTTCCGGAGCTTCCGGCGATCATCGGGACAAGCCGGGCGGCCTGGTCAAAACCCGATAGATCGGACTTGCGAAGGCCCCAGGCCTGGGCAAGACCACGGAGGTTTGGGTAACGCTGTTCGAGAAACCGGGCGAAACCGGTGCGCCATGCTTCGCCGCGGGGCAGGAAGAACCTGGGCGCACAGTACTCGTTGCCGATAGGGTCGATGAAGAAGCGGAAGCCGGGCCCGAGGAGCAGGGGGCGGATGTAGTCGGCGATGGCGCGGGCGTCCCCGTCCGTGCTCCATGAAGAGTCAGTTTCAGGCACGATCTTGACGAGGGCACCGCCGGGACAGGGGCCATCGAAGGATATCGTGAACTGCCCGTCGCGGGCCTCGACTTGGCCACTCGCCAGCACCTCTCCGTTGCGCACCGAGCAGACGATGTAGCGGCCCCTGGCCAAGTCGCCGGCCTCGAGGGTGCACCGGCCAGGCTCCTCCATGGTGTGTTCGAGGTGGCCGGGCTGAATGCGGTATCCGGGCATCCGGCCGGAGGGTGGGAGACACAGTTGGAGGCCGTAGTGAAATCCGAGCTCTTCGAGGATGTCTATCATCTGTTGGAGGCGTTCGGGCGGAACGGCCCGGCACGGGTTGAGGTAGACATCCTCGACGCCGTTCTGCCTGACTACGGCGAGGCGGGCCTTGTCCTCGGCCAGGATGGCATCACCATCCTGAAAGAAGGCGCGGGGCACGTACATGCCGCCGAAGGGGAGGTAGGGCGCGGAATCCCACACGAGAACGTGGGCGTCGGTGATGTGCCACCGATGGCGAATGCCGTCCCGATCCACGAAGGTGCCCGCCCCCGCGCTGGCCGCGCAGATCAGCGCGGCACACGCGGCCCCGGCCAGACGTAACAAGACGGATTCGGACATGTCAGGATCCCCTTTCCAGTGCACGGACGCGGGCTGCAGACTCGGGGAGGAAGACGCCCCAAGGGATGGTAGCGTCTGGGGACATGCGCGTCAATGCCGCGCGCCCTTCCCTGATCATCTCGTAAGGGCGAGGGGATTTTGTCAAAGCGTTTTGGGGCATGGTGTTGAGCCTGAGCCAGGGCTCACCTTTTGGG
>JAFGTL010000111.1 GCA_016934125.1 Candidatus Hydrogenedentota bacterium | reverse complement strand
GCAGATGCTCTAGCCAACTGAGCTAACCGCCCGGACGCAAGATCGTACCACGGGCATCGGCTCCCCCGCAACTCGATTGGCGGCCCGATACACGGCCGGACGCGGCCGTTGGGGCGATGCGCGGGCCCGCCGCGATCCTCTCTATTCCAGCTCTGCCGCCAGTTGGTTGAGCCAGGCGTCCACGTCGTCGGGGACTTCGAGCGGGCGCTGCGTCATGGAAGGATCGGGATATCCGCCCACTTCGTCCTGGCTGTCGATGACGCACCCTCGCCGGCTCTGGAGATCGCGGATGATGCGCGCGTCCACGGCGTCGCGATCTTTGGGCCGGGCGCCGACGTGGCGGATGACGTGTTCGAGGGTGTCCGCGGCCGGCAGGGGCTCGAGGCCGTCGGGCCAGGCCGGCGGGGTGTCGAGGAGGTTGACGCGGCCTGCGGTCATCGGCGCCGGCTCGCCGTCCCTGTCCACGGCCAGGTTGTCGTCCATGTAAGCATCGCCGCGCGATGCGACGAGAGCCAGGCCGGCGCGGGTGTCCGCGCCGTGAATGAGCACGTTGCCGACCACGCTGATCCGGCAGTTCTCCGGGGGGAACGAGGCATTCGCCCATTCATTGGGCACGAAGCCCACCTGGATGGCGGCGCCGCCGGGGTTGTAGATGACGTTGTTCACGACGGCGCCGGTGGTGTGGGCTTTGAAGTAAGGGTTCCGCTGGACATTGTGGGCGTACAGGTTTCCGATGATGGCGATGTCCTGGCAGCAGTCGTGGATGAGGGAGCCCTTGGAGTGGGGGCCTTTGGCATGCGACGCGTTGTTCAGTCCTTCCGCGATGATGCAGTTGCTGAAGGTGATGCGGTGCGACGTAGCTTCGGGGCCTTTGGTGCACGGCCCGGATGCGCTCAGGTTCTCGTCGACCGCCCACGTCAACGAGCAGTGATCGATCACGATGTCGTAGCACTGGGCCCCGCCCGTACTCATCCCGTCCGGCTCCCACCCGCTCCGTTTCGCCTCGCCGGCGTCGCCTGGCCGGACGCGGATGTGGCGGATGACGATGTCGTGGGTGCCGAGGGCGATACCGCCGCGGATCACCGTGATGCCGGGGCTTGGGGCCGTCTGTCCGGCGATGGTGATGAAGGGTTCCGTGATTTCGAGCCCATTCTTGTTGAGATCGATGACGCCCCCGACTTCGAACACGACGATCCGCGGGCCCTTGGCCTCGAGGGCAGCCCGCAGCGAGCCGGGGCCTTCGGCATCGAGGTTGGTGACGCGAAGAACGGCCCCGCCGCGCCCGCCGGGCGTGTCCGCGCCGAATCCTGCCGCGCCCGGGAACGCGGGCGCCCCGAAAGCCGTCAGGGAGACAGCGATCACGGCGAAACTACCCCATACCACCTTCATAACGCGCGCTGAAGACATGCTGAATCTCTCCTCGTCCGTTTCCGCGGCTCGCTCAAGGTTCACCACTCTCTCAAAACGGCCCTTCGACTTGCAAGCGCGCGCTCCCATCGCGCGCTCGGAGTTGACTGGGGCGCTCGATCCTCCCAGAATGGGCCGCAAGTGTCCCGCACCGGAGCAAGCCCTCTTCACGAATGGAGGCCCTGCCATGCTGTACTCGATTACGTTGCTCCTGGCCCTTTCACAGGCCGCATCCGCCGATTCGGGCGCGCCGCTCGCTTCGCTGAACGCCATCGAGAGCGTTCGCCAGACATACGTCGTCGATGCGTCGCGCCGGATCGAGGGGGTAAGCGGCGAAGGCGAGAGTACGGATGGCGACGGCGCGCTTCTGTTCGGCGGGCACGCCGTCCCGGGCGAGGGCAGCAAGTACTTCGGCATCGTGGTGCCGTTGGCCGCGCCCGTTGACTTGCGCCGCCAGGCCGTTCTGGTGGATGCGCGCACACCCGCGCCCGAGACCACCAAGGCGTTCTACGTGCGCCTGTACAACCGGGGCGAATCCAAGCCCGCCTGGAGTTTCTCGTCATGGAGCCGGCCGCTGGCCGCCGAATGGCGCACGTTCACCTTGCAGCACGGCCTGTGTCTGAACGGACTCGCCTGGGAGGCCAACGTCGTCGAGGATCGCGAGGCGTCGCAGATCGACAGGATCGAATTCATCATCGGAACGCGCGAAGACGACGTAGACGTGGCGGCGGTGGTGGACAACCTGCGCACCGGGCCGCACCGGCCGGGCATTCAGCAACTCACCGAGCCCAAGAAACTCGTGCGGGACACCGTGGTTGTGGCGGATGGCAGGCCGGCGGCCGTCGTGCTCCATCCCAACTCGGACGCAGGCCGCGAAGCGGCCGGGGCGATCGTCGCGATGATCGAGGCACGCACCGGCGTGGCGATTCCCGCGCGGCCGGGCACGCCGGCGGATCGCCGGCCCGAGCAAACCGCGCTTTTCGTCGGCGACGTCAACACGAATCCCGCCATGTTGCTCCTATATGCGCGATACATGACGCCGGTGGACGGCGTCTGTCCGGGAACCGGCGGCGCGCTCGTTCACACCGTGTTCGATCCCTTCGGGCTCGGCGTGAATGCGGTGGTGGTTGGCGCCTCCGATTTCGCGGGACTGGACAGGGCCGTCGAACTGCTCAGGGCGGCCGTCGAGGGCCAACCGGCCGGCGGTTCGCTGGCGTTGCCGCGGCTCTTCGAGCGGGCCTACGGCCCCGACTTCCTCGACAAATGCGGCTGGGCCGATGACGAGCCCGCGCCCGATCGCCTCGATAAGGGGCTCGCAGAAGGCCGTGCCGCCCTCGACAAGGGCCGCCACACCTCCATCGCGGGCGTGCTCGCGGGCGTGGCCAACCGCTACCAACTCACCGGCCACAGCGTCGAAGCCAAGCTCTTCGTCGATCTCTGGGCCATGTACGCCGAGAGCGCGGTCGCCGATCCGCGCAAATTCGGCGGCCCCTGGGGGTTCGACAGCGACTTCCCCTCCGGGAAAGTCGTGCCCGGCTGGCGCACAGTCGAATACGATCCCATCCTGTCCGATGAAGAACGCCTTGCCACCGTCAGAACGATGGGGCGTTGGCTGGAAGAGGCCGTCGTGCCTTCCTGCATCGGCGCGGCCGGCAGCAGCCACGTGCCCCACAACCATCAGACGTTTCCTGCGCTGGGCACGCTGTTCGCCGGGCTCTACTTCACAGAAGGCTTCCGGGCCGCTGAGGGCGAGAAGTGGCTCGGCATCGCCGACGCCATCTTCCGGCGGCAGGCGGCGTACTACAAGCCCTACGAAGACTGCAACGGATACCAATGGCTGACGAACGGGCACCTCATGCGGTATACGGTGGCGCGCCCGGATCTCACGTTGTACGAAAACGGTAACGCGCGACGCATCATCGATTTCTGCATCGGCAACATGGATAACCTCGGCTATCAGGTGCCCTATGGCGATACGGGCTCGTGGAAATGCTGGGACAGCGAGACCATCTGTCTCGATACCTTCGCGTTTGTGACAAACGACGCCGCTGCGGCCTGGGCTGCAGCCCTGAAGCACCGGATCAAGGACACGAAGGCGTTGTATGGCTTCCAGCGGGCCGAGTCCGGCTTGGCGCCGCCTACCCAGTACGACGGCGTGCGCGTCTGGCCCCTCGAACCGCAGTATTACGCCACCCACGGCGCCGAGGGCCGCCCCGCCCTCGAGGATTGCTTCGACAAGATCTCCTTCCGCGCCGCCATGGATCCCGAGGCCGCCTACCTGCTTCTCGACGGCCTCTCGAATGGTGGGCACAGGCATTACGACGGCAACAGCATCCCCCGGATCACCCAGTTCAACCGGATCTGGCTGGCCGACAACGACTACTACAAGTCCGCGGTCAAGTACCACAACTCGATGATGGTGTTTCGCGACGGCGAATCGGGCCCGGTTCCCAACTACATCCAGTTCCTCGCCGCGGGCGAATCCCCGCGCTACGGCTTCAGCCGGACGCGCGCCGCCGGATACGCGGGCGTTGACTGGGATCGAACCATTGTCTGGCTCAAGGAGCAACAGGCCTTTGTCGTGCTCGATCGGTTGACGGCCTCGCAGGCGGACGAGTATCAATTCCGGCTGCTCTGGCACGGTATCGGCGCGGCCACGTTGAGCGATGGCGGCCTCCTGCTCGAACAGCAGGGCCCGGCCATGCGGCTCGAAGTCGCCCCCGGCCCGGAACTCCGCCTGCACGACGACGCAGCCCTCGGCACGAACTGGAGCGGGTATCCCTACGCCGAGCCGGTTGTCCGCAGCCTGAGCGCCATCGCCACGATCCGCCTCGATGCCGGCGAATCCTACCTGTTCGCAACGGCCATTCACGGCAGCCCGTCCGGCGCGCCCCCGGGTTGGGCCATGGAACACCTCGCCGACATTGCGGGCGTTCGGATACAGACGGATGCCGGCCCGCTCGCGATTGCCGCCGCTCCATGCAGGCTCGCCACGCCGAATGGCGCGCTGGACACCGATGCCCACGCGGTGGTCGCCGACAGCCGGGGCCTGTCCGTGCTCGGCGCGACCTCGGCAAGGGCCGGCACCGTGGCCTATCATACTGCCGCCGAGGCCGGGTGTGCCGACATCGCCGATGCCGCCTGCGCCCGAATCGCGGCCGAGGCGAGCACCCGTCCGCCTATCGCGAATCTCAAGGCCGGCGCAGAGGCCCCCGAGCACCGCGTGTTGTGGCGCGCACGGCCCGAGCCGCCCCGCCTCGTCCTCACCGGCAACCGCGGCGTCCCGGGGGCCGTCGATCTCGGGGCTGCGCTGAGCAGCGATCCGCCCCCGGCAGAGCACAATGTGTTTGCCCCCGCGGAGGCCAACCGCGAGGAAGCCTTGCTGGACGGCCAGTGGGGCAACAGCACGGCCACATCGGTGATGTACGATCCCGGCCGGACGGTGACGCTCACCGTGGATCTTCAACAGCCGTGCACGCTCGACGCCGTCCGCTGGATGCAGTGGTGGGCGACGACATCGAGCAGGAACACGTCCTACTTGTTGAGGCGCGCCACCGTGCTGCTCAGCGACGACAACTTCACCACCGACGTTCGTCAGGCCGGGATCGTCACCGACGACGGCCCCCATCCCGATTTCGGCAGTCCGCTCGCCTACCGCGTGTCCTGCGAAGGGCAGCGGGCACGGTGGGTGCGCCTCATCATCGAACCGCAAGCGGAATCCGCCGTGTATCTTGCCCAACTCCTCGTAGAGGGCGCCTGCGACGGGGGCACCGCCGGTGTAGGGGGCGTGCGCATGACGCGTCTCACGACGGCCCGTCTTGACGGCCCCCAGAACCCGCCCGCCCTGCTGGCCGCGACGGGGCACGGCCCGCTGTTCGCCTTCTCCGCCGATGGGGCGCCCCTGTGGACTGTCGATTTCTCATGCCAGCTCAACGACGTGTGTGCCGGCGATCTGGACGGCGACGGCAAG
>JAFGTL010000009.1 GCA_016934125.1 Candidatus Hydrogenedentota bacterium | reverse complement strand
CAGCAGTCGTCAAAGCCTGTGACAGACACATCTTCGGGGACGCGGTGGCCCGCCTCCAGGAGTTGGTTGATCAGCTCGACGGCCAGGTTGTCGTCGTAACCGAAGACTGCGGTGGGCCTGTCCTCGAGGGACATGAGCTTGGCGCCGGCCTGGGCGAAATCGGGGTTGTTCTCGTCCATGACGAACACGAGTTCAGGATCGAGTGGGATGCCGAAGTCGGTCAAGGCCCGCCGATAGCCCTGGATACGGCGGCGCTGGACAGACCACGTGAGGAAGGCGATCCGCCGGTGGCCGAGGCGGATGAGGTGCTCGGTGATCTGGCGTCCCATCTCAACCGTGTCGAAGAACACGGAATCGACGCCGGGGATGCGGGGGCCCCCGAGCATGGCGACGGGGGTGCCGGAATGGGCCAGGACTTCCAGGACTTCGCGGGTGGCCGGATCCACGGGTTCGTAGTTGACGATGACGCCGTCGGCGCCGCGGGAGGTCAGTTCATCGAGTGCGGCGCGTTCGAGGGCCTCCTCGATCTTGGTGACGAACAGAATGGGCGTCATGTTGCGCTTGCGGAGCCATTCCTCCTGATGGGAGACGAGGGTGGCGTAGAAGTCATCGCGCAATCTGGGCACGAGGATGCCGACGGAGTTCGTGGCATGGCCCTTGAGTCCTTTGGCCATCGGGTTGGGGCGATACCCAAGGGCGTTGGCGATCTCTTGAATACGACTCCGGGTTGCGGGAGGAATGAGGGGATCCTCGCGCAGCGCACGGGACACCGTGGACGGGTGTACGCCCGCCTGAGTGGCGATCTCGGATATCGTGACGCCCTTCCGAGCCACGTGGCCCCTCCTTATCGGCGGCCCTCTTCTGCGGAACGCCCCGACAGGGGATTCCCGAGGAAGGCTGGGCCTACAGGCCCATCCACATCAAAAACCGGGCTCTAGCATAGGCACATTGGGTGGCGCAATACAAGTTTCTGGCGGCGTCTCCGGCGCCGGGATCGGGCCGGGCAGGGTGGAGGAGCGAGCGGCCGGAGCGGCGCATGACGGGCAGGATCGGAAGTCTTTTTATACAAAGAGGTTGCGGCCCTCACCGGAAACCCAATCGGCTCGTACGCAAGAGATGAGGAGCGTCAGACGTGTTGACATCGAGTGTCGACAGGCGTAGAATGCAAACGTTTGCAGACGCCGGCCAGGGCGTCTTCTGGTAAGAAAGGAGGGATGACGCGGCGCGAGTCCGATTCACGGCACGCACAACGGGCATTTGGCGTTTGTCATAATCATCGATCCGGCTTTTGAGTCGACTGCTCGTTGTGTACACCACAAGACGACGAAGTAGAAGTAGTTGTAGTGGTTTAATTGGCTGTTTACTTTGAGAGGAATGAAGGAGTGTTGATACCATGAAAAGACGAGGCTTTACACTGATTGAGTTGCTGGTTGTCATCGCCATTATCGGAATCCTAGCGGCAATTCTGCTTCCTGCCCTGTCTCGAGCCCGCGAGGCGGCCCGGAGAGCGAGTTGCGCGAACAACCTCAAGCAGTTCGGCGTGGTGTTCAAGATGTTCGCAAACGAGTCGAAGGGCGAGCAGTGGCCGTGCATGATGAAGTACTGTGGCGACAGCTCGGGCGATGGGTGCAGCGACACCAATAGCGAGTTCGTCTTCGACGGCCCCGCGGTGTATCCCGAGTATCTCACCGATGTGAATATCATGGCCTGCCCGTCCGATCTCGACGGAATCAGCGGGATCGAGAACGGCCAGTTCAACGAAGGGCATGATCCGGACAATCCCATCAACCCGTGCAACTTCCAGGCCCGTTCGTACTGCTACCTGGGCTGGGTGATTCATGCGCGCGATTTCCTGAAAGCGACGACCGACGAAAACGAGCCGAATCCGGAGATCAACACTACGGACGGCGGCTCGTACGATCCGCTGTTCCTGCTGCTGCTCCAGGGTCTGATCGGCGTGGATCCCGAGGAATACGATGACGATCAGGAGTTCATTCACCTGGACAACGGCACGACGATCCTCCTGCGGCTTCGGGAAGGGATCGAGCGGTTCATGGTCACGGATATCAACAATCCGGCCGCCACGGCGGAAGCCCAGAGCGAAATCCACGTGATGTGGGACAACATCGACATGGATCCGACGGGACAGAGCGGATTCAACCACTCTCCGGGCGGCAGCAACGTGCTCTATCTTGACGGGCACGTCAAGTTTGTGAAGTATCCGGGGCCGACGCCCGTGTCGACCACGTGGGCATTCTTGGTCGCGGCCGTGAACGCGATGTAATGTCGGGGGCAGAAGCCCCGCAATGGACGGGGCCGCACTGATGACAGAGAGCGGCGGACAGGCCTTCGGGCCCCGCCGCTCTCAGTCTGTTACACGGAGTTGGCTCTGTTCCGGGAACGTGCTACGCTGAAGTCCGCTCGCGGGGAGCGCTGGGGAGCCGGGCGATGAGAACGCACAAGCAGGGCATGATCTCGCGGCGGGGGTTCTTGCGGGGGGCAGCCGCGGCAGGTGTGGCAGGGGCAGCGGGCTGTATCCGGAGGGCGAACGGGGCAAGGCGGCGGCCGAACCTGATCGTGCTGATGGGGGATGACTGTTCGGCGCGAGAACTGGGGTGCTATGGGCATCCGGAGCACCAAACGCCGCATCTGGATGCGCTGGCGGCGGACGGCGTGATGTTCGAGACATGCTGGTGTACGCCACTCTGCAGCCCGACACGGGCCGAAATGATGACGGGCCGGTATGGGTTCCGCACACGCTGGTTTCACAACAACATGAAGGCGCCGGAACCGCTGTCGGAGAACAACCTCGTATTCAGCCGGATGCTGAAGGAGGCGGGATACGCGACGGGCGTGAGCGGGAAGTGGCAGTTGTTCGGGATGCCGCCCGAGTACGACTTCGACGAGTGGTTCATCTGGGCATACGAGGACTACCTTCCGGAGGGAGTGAAGCATACGGGCGCCTACGAGCATCCGGGGAAGCCGGAACGCTATTGGCACCCGTGCATCCTGCGGAACGGGGAACTGGTTCCTACGAAGCCGGAGGACT
>JAFGTL010000110.1 GCA_016934125.1 Candidatus Hydrogenedentota bacterium | reverse complement strand
CGAGATCGCCCGGCTCCGGGCGAAGCCTACCTTGAAATCTCGGTGGACAAGATCGGATTTTCAAGGTACGGGGGCGCCGTTTGATCGAGCGGGAAGGAGGGCAAGGAGGCCGACATGCGCACGCCGCGCGATCTGAGCCGCTACTTCCGGGACGAGGTCGTGCGCACCGCGCGGGTCGAGTATGCTGCCTGATCCCGATCGGTTCGCCGCGGGCATGCCGGGGCGTCCGTACGTGCCGATCCCGCCTGCCGCAGCCAGGAAGAACAGAGATCCTCTCAGGGCTCGGACTTGAAGAACTCGAAGAGGGCCTTGGCGAGATCGGTGTTGTCCAGGTAGGCGCCGTGGACGGGATCGGTGCGGGTGGCCTTCTCGGTGAAGCGGGCGGAGCCGGCGCCGCGGACGTAGAAGGGGACAAGCTGGTTCGTATGGCCGCGGCTGTGCCACTCGGCTTCGGGCATGACGCCTTTGCCCCGGCCCTTGACGGGCGTGCAGGCGGTCTCCGAGCCCGGGCCGCACAGGTAGCCGCATTCGTGGTCGGCGGTGACGATCACGAGGTTCTCATCCCAGCCGCCGTGTGCCTCAACCCAGTCGATCACCGCGTCAATGGCCTGGTGGAAATCGATCTGCTCCTCGATCATCCGGCCGAGTTGGTTGCCGTGACTCGTCCAGTCCACGGCGCCGCCTTCGATCATCAGGAAGAAGCCGTCGGGATCCTGGCCGAGCACGGCAAGGGCGCCCTGGGCCATCTCGGCGAGGGTGGGCACTGACGCGGCCCGCGGCGCTTCATAGGGCGCGTCGTCTTTCACATCGGCGTCGATGGCGGCGCGATCGGCGTGGGCGGTGCTGTGGGCGGGCAGGAGGGCGACGACGCGCTTGGGCGGGGCCTGCGCGAGTGCCTGCAACTCGGCCCGCGTCTGAACGAGCGTCCAGGCGTCGGGCGATCCGTCGCCATCGGCATCCGCCATGGGCTCGCCCTTCGAGAGGGCGTCCCAGGTTTCCACGCCGCCGACGTAGCGATACCGGCCGGCGTCCACGGGCTCGCCGCCTTCCGTTTCGACGGGCTTGCCATCGTTGTCGAACAGGGGATGGCCTGCCCCCATGACGACGTCGGCGGCACTCTCGCGGAGCATCTGCAGCGCGATCTCTTCGTACGAGCCCCGCGACTGGATGTGCGCTACGAACCCGGCGGGCGTCGCATGAGACAGGGGCACGGTGGTGATGACGCCGGTGGCCTTGCCGCGCGCCTCCGCGGCCTCCGACACGTTCGGCACCGGGTTGTTGTCCACGTCGACGCCGAGCGCGCCTTTGTTCGTCTTCACGCCCGTGGCCATGGCGGTTGCGGCGGCCGCGCTGTCGGTCGCGCCCTGCATGCAGGCCTTGAAATCGGCGTGCACCTTCTCCGGCTCGTAGCTCCGGCCCGCCGGGTAGGTGCTCATGGCCAGTGCCGTGAACGTCTGTTCGTAGCGTTGCTGCCCTGCCTCGCCGTCCTGATAGTAGTCCGTTGCGAGGATGTGGTTGAAGCCGCAACCATCCGAGATCATGAGAATCACGTTGCGCGGCGCGGCGTCCTGGCCGGCCGCGGTGCAGAATGGCGCCCACAGGGCGACGACAAGCACCCACCACGCGGCGCATGCGCTCTTCGTGCGTGCGTGTGCGAGGGAAGAAAAGCGTTTCGTGTGTCTCATTCGAGTTCCTTTGAGCGTATCGCCAGAATTGATGCTAGATTCCGACTCCCGTACGGGGATGGGCCAGCGGCCATCGCATTGTCGGTGCCCCGCCGTGAATTAACCACAAACCTGCGGCGGATTCAAGGGCGGCGCATAGTAAACTGGGAGCGATTCCAGGCGAATGCGCTCCCGGAGCCGTTCACAACAAGAACACCGGGGCCAGGCGTTCTGTTCCGCAGGCACAGCGGGCAGACGCGTAAGGGGGCGCGGTCGGGAAACCGCGCCCGAACAGGGGCGAAGACGGCGGAACAGGTTTCGGCCTACATGCTGCGTTGCGGTGCGTTCTCCTGGCCGCACCGCCCGCCGTCACCGGCTCCAGGCGGCGTAGACGGCCTCGGCGATGGCGAGGTGGCCGGTGGCGTTCGGATGCACGGGCTCGGGGCAGAACGTGTCCGCCTCGTGGTGCTTGAGCAGCTTCTGGAACAGCCCGTGGGTTTTGACGAGGCCCGTGTCGAATTGCCGGCTCAACCGATGCACTACGGCGAGGTATTCGGGCAGCAGATCGAGCACGGCCCGCCGGAACGAGGTGGCCGCGCGTTCCGTGCTGAGGTAGAAGGGATCGATAAGGAGAATGCGGCACTTGGGGAGGGCGTCGCGCGTGCGCTCGAGGATCTCGGTGTAGGCCTCGGCGTAGCGGCGTGGCGGAATCGGATCCGGATGGGCCTCGTTCAGCGCGCCATGGAGATCGTTGATGCCGATCTTGATGGACAACCAGTCGGGCGCGTGGCGGAGCACGTCATCCGTCCAGCGGTTGCGCAGGCCGATCACGTTATCGCCGCCGATGCCCTTGTTGATGACATTGACGCGCTTGGCGGGTTCGCGGATCGTGAGGAGATCGGTGAAGAGCTTGACGTAGCCGCCGCCCAGGGGCCGCTCGCCGGCGCGCCGGCCGCAGTCCGTGATGCTGTCGCCGATGAACAATACCGTTTGCCCGCTTCGGATCTTCGTCGCCATAGAATCGTGTTCCTTTCCGTTGTGTGCGTATGGCCGCCCGGCGGCCGGCCTCAGATGGTATCGGGCTCCCCGCCGGGGGCTTCCCCGCCCGGGGAGGCGGCGCCCGGGGAGGCGGCGCCCGGGGAGGCGGCGCCGGCGGCTTCCCGCAACCGGGCGAAATCGGCCCGGAGTGCGTCGCGAACCAGGGCGCGATCGCTGCTGTGGACGATGAAATTCGCGCCTTCCGCGAGCCAGCCGAGTTCGCGTTCGATGCCGTCGGAGAAGTGGATGCCTACGCCGAGGTTGTGGGCGCGGGCGGTGCGGATAATGGTCGAGATGGCCTCGTTGAATCGGGGATGGCCGTACTGCTCGGGCACGCCGAGGCTGATGGAGAGATCGTGGGGGCCGACGAGGAACGCGTCGAGGCCGGGCGCGGCGGCGATCTCGTCGAGGATCTCGAGGGCGGGCGTGCTCTCGATGTTGACGATCATGAGCCGGCCCGCGTTGCGCTCGGCCAGGTAGGCGGCCGTATCCGCATCGAGCTGCTCCGTGCCGTCGAGCACGCGCTGGAGCCGCTGCCCTTTCAGCGGGCGGAACCGTACGGCGCCGCGGAGATCGCGCACCTGGGCCAGGGATTCGACGTAGGGCACGATCACGCCGGCCGCGCCCGCATCGAGCACCATGCACGCCCGATAGGGATCCGGCTCGGGAATGCGCACCACCGGGGCGACGTCGAGGGCGGTGTAGGATCGGCAGATCCACGCCAGCTGATCCCGCTGGATCGGGGCGTGTTCCGTGTCGACGAACACGAAGTCCGCGCCCGACGCGGCCACCATGGCGGGCCACGTCGGCGACGTCGAGATGGCGCAGGTGCCGTATACGCACCGGCCGGCGTGCAACGCGGCCTGAAGCTCGAGTCCGTTCATGGGGGAAGTCCTTTCGGGCGCTACGCCGACGGCCCCGTCATCCTGCCGGGCTCGACGGCCTTGTCGAACTCGTCCGCGGTGAGGTAGCCGAGGGCCACGGCCTCTTGCTTGAGCGTCGTGCCGTTCGCATAGGCCGCCTTGGCGATCTGCGCCGCCTTGTCGTAGCCGAGGGTGCGGTTCAGGGCCGTCACGAGCATGAGGGATTCGTGAAGCAGCGCGTCGATGCGCGCCCGGTTCGGCTCGATGCCCGCGACACAGCGCGCGGTGAACGAGGCGGCCCCGTCCGTCAACAGCCGGATGGACTGGAGCAGGTTGTAGACGATCACGGGTTTGAACACGTTCAGTTCGAAGTTGCCCGATGCGCCCGCCACCGCGATGGCCGTGTCGTTGCCGATCACCTGGGCGCAGATCATGGTGAGCGCCTCGCACTGCGTCGGATTCACCTTGCCGGGCATGATGGATGAGCCGGGTTCGTTGGCGGGCAGCGTCAACTCGCCCAGCCCGCACCGCGGCCCGCTCGCCAGCCACCGGAGGTCGTTGGCGATTTTCATGAGGCTGCACGCGAGGGTCTTGAGCGCGCCCGAGGCCATCACCATGGCGTCGTGGGCCGCCAGCGCCTCGAATTTGTTCGGCGCCGTGCGGAACGGCAGGCCCGTGAGCTCGGCGATCCGGGCCGCCACGGCCGAGTCGAACCCCTTCGGCGTGTTGAGCCCCGTGCCTACGGCCGTGCCGCCGAGGGCGAGTTCATAGAGCCCATCGAGGGCCGCATCGAGCCGCGCCAGCCCGTTGTCCACCTGCTGCACGTAGCCCGAAAACTCCTGGCCGAGGGTGAGGGGCACCGCGTCCATGAGGTGGGTGCGGCCGATCTTCACGATCCCGTCAAAGGCCGCCGCCTTGGCCGCGAGCGCGTCGCGCAGGCCCTCGAGGGCCGGGCCGAGGCCGCGGACGAGCCGCTCGGCCGCGGCGATGTGCATGGCCGTCGGGAACGTGTCGTTCGACGACTGCGACATGTTCACGTGATCGTTG
>JAFGTL010000109.1 GCA_016934125.1 Candidatus Hydrogenedentota bacterium | reverse complement strand
TAGGTGCGCACGTTGAGCTGGCCGTCCGGCGCGGACACGTCGTCGGGCGGATCGGTGAGCGACACGGTATAGCGGCAGTTGACGAGGCGCTTCGGGTTATCGGGCAGGAGCGCGGCGAGGTTGCGGTAGACGTGCCCCATGGGCCGGAGGCCCGCCTCGTCGTCGTCGGTGCCGTAATAGAGCGAGTAGCAATGCTCGCCGACCATGTCCTTATACCACACGGCCACTTCGACGCCCAGCGAGATGGTTTCGAGGTAATGGCGCGCGCAGTAGGCGGCCTGTTCGCTCTCGGAGTACGTGAGGTTGCGCCACGAGCCCCAGTGTTTCGGCTCGAGGAAGTCCACCATGGCGTAACCGCGCTCCGAGTCGACGACGATGACGGATTTGCCGGCCGGCGCGTACTTGGCGATCTGCCCGCGCAACCAGCCCACGTCGTCGGCGAGCCCGCTTTCGGGCGTCATCCCGCGCCGGTGGTAGCCGTGGTAGCTGAGCGCGTCGATGTGGCCGTCGGCGAGCAGGCCTTCTTCGAGGCACGTCGAGATGAAGCCGCGATCCATCCACGCCACGGATAAGGCCGCCACGCGCGCCTCGGGATCGGCCGCCTTGATGGCCGCGGCCGCCTTGCGCGCCATGTCCGCATACGTCTTCGGATCGGTCCAGTAGCCGCCCATGGGGAAGCACTCGGGCTCGTTGCCCAGTTCCCACAGGATGCCCTGCCCCCGGTAGCGGGCCGCCGCGGCCCCCGCCCACGTCGCGATCGCGTCGATCACCACGGGCTTGTTGTCTTTGTCGTCCTCGTAGAGCGGGCACAGGTTCTCCGCGGTGAGCACCGCCATGACGCGGAATCCCTCATCGAGGTAATAGCGGAGGAGCTTGTCCGTCCCGTCCCACGCGTAGGCGCCCCGGGCGCCCTGCTCGACGTTGCCCCAGCGGACGTTCACCCGAACCCATTGCGCGCCCACGGCCTTGAGGCCGCCGGCCCGGAACGGCGTATGCACCACCACGCCGAAGGCCCCGCTCTCCGGGAACAGCGCCGGCGCCGTCAGTTCCGCGTCCGCTCCGCCCGCCGCCGCCACACACACCGTCAATGCCGCAATCCACGTCATCCCGATCCCCCTTTCTTGGACGCGTCCGCGCCCGCCTTACGCCTTCCGGAACGCGAGCGCCGTGCGCACCACCGCATACAGGGCCGCCGCCAGGAACAGGCCCCCTACCACTTTGTTGAGCAGGAAGAACACGGACAGCGCGCCGAACACGAGCACCCCGAACGCCCCGCCCAGGGCCAGCACGATGGGCAGCGCGAACCCCCACCGGCCCTCGAGCACGGCCGCCTTGATCTCGCTGAACGAGAACTCCGCCTCCCCGTGCACGGCCGCCGCGTCCCCCTTGAACGCCGTCTTCTGGACTACGATGTTGTCTTCGAGTCCGTCCCGCATCATCGAGGCCACCATTTCCTCGCCGACGTCGGGCCCGGTGCGCGGGGTTTTCTCGCCGGATCGCACCAGCGTCCACACGAGCCCCGTCACCGCCGACACGACGCTCGCCACGAACAACCCCAAGGCCACCCAGCCCATGTCCCCTCCCTCCTCCGGCTACACGCCGTAGAGTTCGCCGTACTTCCGCTCGAGATAGCCCAGGTAGGCCTCGGCGCCCGGCTCGCGGCCCGTTACGTCGCGCACCACCGCGGGCGCCAAGTCGCGCCGGCCGCGGCGGTGGATGTGCTCGCGGAGCCAGTCGAGCAGGCCGCCGAACCGGCCCGCGGCGATATCGTCCCACAGGCCCGGGAGATCGTCGAGGATCCGCTCGAAGATCTGCGAGGCATACAGGTTGCCCAAGGTGTACGTCGGGAAGTAGCCCATCGAGCCGTGTGCCCAATGGATATCCTGGAGGCACCCGCGGAGATCGTCGGGCACGTCCACGCCCAGGTATTCCTTCATCTTCGCGTTCCACACCTCGGGCAGATCGGCCACGGCGATCCGGCCCTCGATGACGCCCACCTCGATCTCGAACCGGAGGATCACGTGGAGGTTGTAGGTGCACTCGTCCGCTTCGACGCGGATCAACGAGGGTTCGACGCGGTTGACGGCCTCGTAGAGTTGCTGCACGCTCACCCCGTCGAGCTGGCTCGGGAAGGCGTCGCGCAGGCGGCCCGCGTAGTGCTCCCAGAACGGCCGGCTCCGGCCGATTACGTTCTCCCACATCCGCGATTGCGATTCGTGGAGCCCGAGCGACGGCGCCGCCGCCAGCGGCGTATGCCGGTCGCGTTCGAGGAACCCCTGCTCGTAGAGGGCGTGGCCCCCTTCGTGCACCGAACTCATCACCGCCGAGAACAGCAGCCGCGGATTCACCCGCGTCGTCACCCGCACATCGTACAGTTCGAGATTCGTCGTGAATGGATGAACGGATCGATCCTGCCGGCCCGCCTCGAAATCGAAGCCCATATCTTCGAGCACGCGCATCGTGAAATCCCACTGGCGCTGCGTGTCCCACTCCTGATCGGCCCAGGCCGTGTCGGGCCGTCGCCCGCTCTCCACGATCCGCCGGATCAACGCCCCCTGCCGTTCCGCCAAGCCCGCGAACAGGGGCCGGAGTTCCTCGGCTGTCATGCCCCGCTCGTGATCTTCGAGCAGGGCGTTGTACGGCGAGCCCGTGTAGCCGAGCAGTTCCGCCCGCTCTTTGAGCAGGCCCACCAGCACATCGAGCTGCGGCCGGAACACCTCGAACCGGTTCTCCTCGCGTGCCTTCACCCAGGACTCGTAGGCCTTGCTCTGCTCTTCGACGAAACGCCGCACAAACGACTCCGGCAGCCGCTTCGCGCGATCATAGTCGTAGCGCGTCTCCGCCACGAGGGCCGCGTCATCCGGCTCGAGCGACGCGCGCCCGTCGCCCAGTTCATCGAGGAGCGCGCCGAGTTCCGGGGCGGTGAACATCTGGTGGCTGATGGCCGACAACGTGGCCAGTTGCTGGCCCCGGCCCGGCGCCGCCTTCGGCGGCATGTATGTCTCCTGATCCCAACTCAGCAGCACCACCGCGGCGCCTACGTTCGCCACCTCGCACAACCGGCCCCGCAATTCCGCCAACTTCTCCTGCGACATGCCAGACTCCTCAGCGCGTCCTGCGCGCTTCCACGGCCGTGCCGGCCTACTCGATCCGGATCGCGCCCAAGTACGCGGCCTCGAAACTCCAGTCCGTGGCGTGATTCTCGATCCGCACCGGCACGCTGTGCCCCGCAAACGCCCCGAGATCGACGCGCACCGTCGTCCACGTGCCTTCGGTGGCCACCGGCGTCGACGCGGCGCATTCGCCGTTCACAAACACCTTCAACAGGAAGTCGCCCCGATGATCCGACGCGACGTCCATGACGAGTGTCGGTGCGCCCGTTCCGGGCACGGGGAGATCCGCCTCGATCACGGCCGGCGTCTCCCGATCCACCGGGTGAATCACGAGCACGTTCTCCCGGCCGTACTGACTCGCCCGCACCCCCGGATCCATGTCCGGCCCGCAGGCCGTTACGCGCCACGCCGGATTCCAGGCCGCCAGTTCGTGGGGCAAAACCGGCACCGACAGGATCGCCATCTGATCCGTCCACTGTTCGAGCCCCTCGGGCGGCCGCGGCCGCTGGACGGGAATCCGGTAGCCCCGGCGCGTCACTTTGCCGCCCGCCCCGCGGAGGATGGCCTCCATCACGCGCTGGCACGCCGGGATGAGCGTATCGAAGGAGTACTCCGTGTGCGAGAATTGCTCGCCGGCCATGGCGGGGATGCCGCCCACGAGATCCGCGCCCAGCGCCGCATACCCCTTCATGCAGCCGAGCACGCCCGCCGCGTTCGAGGGGTTACAGTCCGCGTCCTGGCCGCAGCGCGTGGCGATCTCGCACGTCTTGATCATGTCGCCCTCGCCGTAGAGCAGG
>JAFGTL010000108.1 GCA_016934125.1 Candidatus Hydrogenedentota bacterium | reverse complement strand
CCCGAGAAGCGCGCCGCGTTCCGCGATGAACTCCTCGCGATCATGCAGGCCGCCAAAACCGAACTCGAAGACGCCCTGCCCTTCGCCATGAATCCCCTCGTCTACGATTTCCGCGTCAACACCGCGGGCACCACGGCCCGGCTCCATCCGTCCGCCGACGCCTTCATGCCGCCGCGCTACTACTCGCTCCAGACGCCCGCGCTCGTGTCGCAGCGGCCCGAGGACGTGCCCTACCTGCGCCGGGCCGAGCTCGACCATTTCACCTCGCGCCTGTCCGGGGCCGGCGAGAGCTTCGACATGCTGCGCACGGTGGTCAGTAACCTGTTCAAGGTGGCCGATCCCGCGTCCCACGCCGAACGCCTGGCCTGGGACGCGGAGGCAGATCGGATCAAGGGCGAATACGGCTTCGATCCGGTGTTGCACGAACAGATCCGGGCCGATCTCCGGGCGGATCGCATCGGACTCGCCTACAACCGCCTGCCTGTCGAAACCGAGATCGAGGACGTCGAGCCCGGCGATGTGACATCCCTGGATGGCGACGCGGCGTTCCGCGAGTGCGGCGGGCAGGCCTTGCGCGACGGACGCGTGGCCGTGATGACGCTCGCGGCCGGTGTCGGCAGTCGATGGACGACGGGTGCCGGCGTGATCAAGGCCATCAACCCCTTTGTCGAGATGGGCGGCGCCCACCGCAGCTTCCTCGAGATCCACCTCGCGAAAACCGCCCGCACCGCCCGCGTCTACGACGCCGCGTTGCCGCACATCGTGTCGACGAGTTACCTCACCCACGGGCCTATCGAGAAGCACCTCCGCCTGAACGAGAACTACGGCTACGCGGGCCCGCTCGTGCTGTCGCCGGGCCGATCCATTGGCCAGCGGCTCGTGCCGACCGTGCGCGATCTCACCTTCCTCTGGGAGGAGATGCCCCAGGAAACCCTCGATGAACAGAAGCAGAAGGTGCGCGAGGCGGTGCGGAAGGCGTTGATCGAATGGGCGCGGGCCAACGGCGAGGCGGCCGACTACACCGACAACCTGCCCATCCAGC
Organism: Candidatus Hydrogenedentota bacterium; assembly: GCA_016934125.1. Classification (GTDB taxonomy): domain Bacteria; phylum Hydrogenedentota; class Hydrogenedentia; order Hydrogenedentales; family SLHB01; genus JAFGTL01. Next base: position 5,406 of record JAFGTL010000108.1, on the reverse strand, counting down.
GGTTCCATCCGCCGGGCCATTGGTATGAGGTGCCGAACCTGTTCCGGAACGGGGTGCTCGCCCGCCTGCTTGGCGAGTTCCCCCAACTCGACACCATCATGCTCCACAACATCGACACGGTGGGCGCGGACGTGGATCCCGAGGCGCTCGGCCGGCATCTCGAATCGGGCAATGCCCTGACCTTCGAGGTGGTGCCGCGCCGGATCGTGGATCGCGGTGGCGGCCTGGCGCGCGTGAACGGGCGCGTGCGCCTCCTCGAAGGGCTCGCCCAGCCCCGCGAGGAAGACGAACTCCGGCTGCGGTACTACAACTCGATGACGACGTGGATTCAGATCGATCCCCTGCTCGAGTTGTTCGGGTTGAGCCGGGCCGATCTCGACGGCGGCGCGCCCAAGGTGGCCGAGGCGATCCGGCGCGTCGGGCGCCGCCTGCCTACCTACGTCACCATCAAGGACGTGAAACGCCGGTGGGGGCATGCGCAGGAAGACGTGTATCCCGTCACCCAGTTCGAGAAGCTCTGGAGCGACATGACGGGGCTCGCGGGCTGCCGGTGCGGATTCCTCGCCGTGCCGCGCCGCCGCGGCCAGCAGCTCAAAGGGCCCGACGAACTCGATCCATGGGCCAACGACGGCAGCAAGGCGTACGTCGAGTCGCTGTGCCGGCCCGACTGAGCCGCGGCTACGACACGCCGTACTTCGAGCGCTTCAGCACCTCGTTCCGCGTCCGATCCGTGCTCGGCGTGTAGCCCGGCAACGGCTTGATCTGGGTGTGGTACGCGTCGAGGAACCATTCCGTCTGCGGATAGTAGAAGTCTTCCAGTTCGGCCGGCGGCACGATCCAGTTCTCGGCGCCGATGACGCTGACGGGCGCGTCGAGGTAGTCGAAGGCCAACTGCGTCACCTGCGAGGCTACCGTGTGCGTGTAGGCGCCGCGTTCGCAGGCGTCGCTCGCCACGATCAGCTTGCCCGTCTTCTTCACCGAATCGCACACGATCTCGTAGTCGAAGGGCACGAGGCTCCGCCCGTCGATCAACTCGACGGACACGCCGTACTCCGCCTTGAGCCGATCGGCGGCGTCTTTGGCGCGATACAGCGTCGCGCCGAAGGTGAGGATGGTCAGATCCGAGCCCGCCTCGAGCACCTCGGGCACGCCGATGGGCACCGTGTAGTACTCGGCCGGCACGCCCTCGGCGTGGAAGATCTCGGTTTGATCGTAGAGGCGCTGGGCCTCGAAGAACACCACCGGATCGTTGCCGCGCAGGGCCGAGGCCATCAGCCCCTTCGCCGAGTGCGGCGTCGCCGGGAACACCACCTTCAACCCGGGCATGTGGGCGCACAGGGCCGTCCAGTCCTGCGAGTGCTGGGCGCCGTACTTGTTGCCCACCGACACGCGCAGCACGACGGGCATCCGGCAGTATCCGGCCGACATGGCCTGCCACTTCGCCAACTGGTTGAACAACTCGTCCCCGGCGCGGCCCATGAAATCGCAGTACATCAGCTCGACGACGGGCCGGCCGCCTTCGAGGGCATAGCCCACGGCCGTGCCGACGATGGCGCCTTCGGAGATGGGCGAGTTGAAGAGCCGGTAGTAGGGCAGCGCCTCCGTCATGCCCTGATACACGGCAAACGCGCCGCCCCAGTCCCGATTCTCCTCGCCATAGGCCACCATGCGCGAGTCGTTGTAGAAGTGATGGATCAGCGGCTCGAAAATGGCGTCGCGCATGTTGACGGCCTTCGAGCCCTTGAGGGTCTTGCCCGCCGCGTCGCGGCCTGCGCGCGATTTCTTCGCGATCTGTTTGACGCGGGGGTTGTCCTCGAGGGGCATGAGCACATCGCCGGGCCGGGCGAGGCCGGGCAGATCGCCGTCGGGTTCCGACGCGAACATCATCGCATCGAGGCCCTGGTGCGGCTTGAGCACCATGCGCGGCGAGGTGCCGGGATCGACGGCGAGGGCGCAGGCCTTCGTCACCTTCCGCCGGGCGTAGTCGGCCACCGCGGCGATGGTGTCGTCGTCGGCCACGCCGGCCTCGACGAGCCTGCCGGCGAACTCGATAAGGGGATCCACCTCGCGCCACATCTCGATCTCTTCGCGCTCCCGGTAGGAGGACTGATCGCTCGGGGAATGGCCCGTCTGGCGGTAGCACACGACTTCGAGCAAGGCCGGGCCGCGGCCCGCCCCGATGATTTCGATCTTCCGCTTGTACGCATCGGCCAGGCTCAGCGGGTTGTTCCCGTCCACGCACTCGGCGTGCATGTTGTCCGGGTTGATGGCCGCGCCCGATCGCGCCAGCCGCTCGAAGCCCATGGTTTCGCCGATGGGCTGGCCGCCCATGCCGTAGAAGTTGTTCATGAAGTTGAATACGATCGGCAGCCCGCCCTGGAACCCGGGCTCCCACAGGTTCGTATACTGAGCCATGCCGGCGAACTGCAGGCCTTCCCACACCGGGCCGCATCCGATGGACGCGTCGCCGATGTTGGCCACGACGATGCCGGGCGCCTGCTGCGTCTTCTTGTAGAGCGCGCCGCCTACGGCGATATCGCCGCTGCCGCCGACGATGGCGTTGTTCGGGAAGATGCCGAAGGGCGTGAAGAAGGCGTGCATAGAGCCGCCCATACCCTTGTTGAATCCGGTTTCGCGGCCGAAAATCTCGGCCAGCAGCCCGTACAGGAGGAAATCGATGCCCAACTCCTCTTCTTCCGTGGTGAGTGTCACCGCGTCCTTGCCTGCCGCAAGCCGGAGCGTTTCCCAGTTGGGCTGGTTCGACTCGGCGATCCGCAGAATCACCCCGTCGAAATAGTCTTCCATGATCGGGCGCAGGCCCGCATCGCGCAACTCGTGGACGGCCCGCAGGCCTTTCGCGATGATCTCGCCGTGGCTCCGGTGGCTGCCGTAGATGTGATCCTGGACACGGAGATAGAAACTCTCGCCCACGGCCGCGCCTTCCTGGCCGATCGACAGGTGGGCGGGGCCGAGGTGGCGGTAGTCGATGTTCTGGTAGGCGCCAAGCTTCTTGATGTCGTCCAGCATGGTCTCGAATTCACGGACCACCACCATGTCGCGATAGATGCGCAGACAACTCTCCGGCGTGATGTCGGGATTGTCGTTGAGTTCGTCAGTGAGGGATTTGCTGTATGTGTTGATCGGGATCGCACCCAGTTCCAGAGCGCCGGGCGCTCTCATTTCGTCAGGCCGCACCATCAGCTTCTTCGTCATGATTCGGAACACCTTATTCAGTCGCGACTTATGTGTTCTGTCAGGCCCGGACTCGCTCCCGTCCGGATTCCACACGTGGGTGCCGGGCCACACCCGGCCGTACGCGCAGGAACTGCGATTATATACTATTCCGGCCCCCCGGTTCACCGCCGGCGCAACCGCCGACGTGCCCCCGTTACGCGCCCAGCCCGCAGAGCCGCCCGATCTGGTAAACAGCGGCCGCCAAGGCGAATGCCGCGGCCGTCGAATACGCCGTCGAGAACAACGCCCATTTCCACGAGCCGCTCTCTTTGCGGATCACGGCGATCGTCACGAAACACGGCGCATAGATCATCACGAACAGCATCAGCACGAAGGCCCGCAAGGGGTTCCAGTCCGGATCCCGCCCCAGCCGTTTGGACAGCGGGGCGGCCTCCTCGGCGTCCACATGCCCCATCGAGTAGGCCGTGCCGAGGGTGCCCACCACGACTTCCTTGGCAGCGAATCCGCCCACGAGCGCAATGTTGGTGCGCCAATCGAATCCGGCGGCCTGGGTGATCGGCTCGAGGGCCTTGCCGAACCGGCCCGCGACGCTGTGGGCGAGTTGATCCGCGGCCTGGACGGCCTCGGGCGCGTCCCCGTCGGACTCGGGCAGCCGCGGGAAGTACATCAGGGCCCAGAGCAGCACGTTGATGGCCAGGATGATGGTGCCCGCCTTCTTGATGTACATCCAGGTGCGTTCCCAGGTGTGCTGGACGACGCTCCGGAGCACGGGCACGTGGTACGGGGGCAGTTCCATGACGAAGGGCGTCTGCTCGCCCTTGACGACGAACCGCCGCAACACCCACGCCGCCGACAGCGCCACGCACCACGAGATCGCCCACAACACCAGCATCATCTGCGTGCGCGCGTGGGGGAAGAACGCCGCGATGAGCATGGCGTACAGGGGCATCTTGGCGCCGCAGTTCATGAAGGGCGCCACGAGCATCGTGACGAGCCGATCCTTCTCCTCGCGGAGCGTGCGCGTCGCCATCACGCCTGGCACGGCACAGCCGCCGCAGCCCAGGCCGCCCGACACGATCATGGCCAGGATCGACTTGCCTTGCAGCCCGAAGGCGCGCAGCACCCGATCCAGGATGAAGGCCACGCGCGCGATGTAGCCCGTGTCTTCGAGGGCGGAAGTGAAGAGAAACATGATGAAAATGAGCGGCACGAAGCCCATCACGCCGCCGACGCCGCCGATGAGCCCGTCGTTGACGAGCGAATGGAGCACCGGCGCCCGATCGGCCAGCGGGGCCACCGCGGCCGACAACTGCTCGAAGCCCCATTCCGTCAGCCCCGTCGGGCTCACCCAGCCGCCGAACCACGGGATCCAGGCCCATTCATCGGACACCTTGAACACCCAGAAGAACAGCGCCGCCACGACACCCAAGAGGATGACGGGCCCGAAGAGCGGACTGCACACCACGGCATCAATCTGATCCGTTGCGTCCTGCCGGGCCGGCCCCGTCAACGCGACACACCGCTTCACGGCCCCGGCCGCGAAGCCGTAGCGCCGTTCCGCGATGAGCGTCGTCGCATCGTCCCCGAAATGCCGTTCGATGGCGTGCGCCGCGGCGCGCACCGCCTCCTCGAGCCGCCCGTATCCCTCGCCGCACGCACGCCGCACCTTCCCGGCGACTTCCTCATCGCCCTCGACGAGTTTGACGGCCACCCAACGCGCCGCATACCGCGCCGTCACGCTCTCGTAGTCGGCCACGACCTCGGCGAGCCGGTTGATCTCGCGATCCACTTCGTGGCCGTACGTGACGGGACGCGGCGTCGCGGGCCGGCCGCCTTCCATCACCTCGACGCAGGCCGCCAGCAGTTCGTCGATCCCCCGGCCCTTGTTGCCGCAGGTGGCCACGACGGGCACGCCCAACAGGGCGGACAGTTCGTCCTCGTCGATGTTGTATCCGCGCTTCTTGGCCACGTCGATCATGTTGAGCGCGATCACCATGGGCACGCGCATTTCCATGATCTGGATGGCCAGGTAGAGGTTGCGTTCGAGGTTCGACGCGTCCACCACGTCCACGACGAGTTCGGGCTTCTCTTCGACGATGAAGTTGCGCGCGACGAGTTCTTCCTGCGAGTACGCCGTGAGCGAGTAGGCGCCCGGCAGATCGACCACGCGGATCCGCTGCCCCTTGAACCGCGCCACCCCCTCTTTGCGCT
>JAFGTL010000107.1 GCA_016934125.1 Candidatus Hydrogenedentota bacterium | reverse complement strand
CCTCTCCGACGTCGCCGACGCCTTTGTCCGCCCACTGATGCACCATGCCTCCCGATCCGGCATCGGCATCGCCGCCGGCCGGGCCCGGTTTCACTCCTCCTTCCTCGGCCGCGTCATGTCCGCCGCGACCACCTACGGCGTCGACTTGCGCGAGTTGATCGTCCGCCTCGGCGAGCGGAACCAGGTGGATGCGCCGGCCGCGCTCATCGAGGAATTGGCCCGGCATCTGGCCGCGGAGGGCCCCCGCGATCGGGTTCGAGTGGATATCGCGGCCGTCAAGGCCGACGTCCCCGAGCGATTCGAAGAGCAGGTGCGTGAGCGGGCACGCGAGTTGAAGGAGAAGTCCACCAAGCTCGGCATGGATTCCGTGCTGAATGTCGTAGTGAGCGGATACGAGATGACGCACGTATCGCCCTTCGTCGAAACGGGATACGGCTGCGCCATGTCCAACATCATGCTCGCCGAACCGCGATTGCTCGATACCGTGCTCCGGATCGCCGACGGACTCGTGGACTACCTCCTGCTGGACTCGGGCGCCCACCCCGTGCCCGAAGGCGCCCTCAACGCCTCCCGGCTCCTCACCTACCAGGATCACGACATGTGGGCCCACGCCGCCGTCACCCACCTCACCGCACTCCTGGACGGGCGCCTGCGGGGGGCCTGCGTCGCCGTCACCGGCGTACCGCCGCTGGCCGTGCGGGCCGCCATGGCCCTCGCCGAGGCCCGCGCCGAGGTGCTCATGGACTCCTCCCTCGATACCGAGGCGCGGGCACTCGCCCATGTCGCCGATGGCGTCCGCGTCTGCCCCCTCGTGGAGGCCGCCGCCCGGGCCGACGCCGTCATGTCGTTGTCGCCCCGGCGCCCCTGCGTGGACGCCGCCTGCGCCCGCGCCATGCGGCCCGGCGCGGTGCTGTATGATGGAGGCATCGGCTCCGTGGCGCGCGATGCGGTGCCCGCCGCCGAGGCCCGCGGCGTCCGGGTGGTGCGGATCGACATGCGCCCGACCCTCGCCGCGGTGGCCCTCGAACAGATCGGGATGCGGCGCGTCGTCGACGAGCATATGGGCCGCGCCACGTGGAACGGCGTGAGCGTAGTCGCCGGCGGCCTCATCGGGCGCGAGGGTGAAGTCATCGTAGACAGCATCCGGCGCCCGAGCCGTATCATCGGTATCGCGGACGGCAAGGGCGGAATCCTGCGCGCCGACAGCCGCGAGCCCGACGTGCTCGAGGTGCGCCGGGCCATTGCGCAAAAACAGATTGCGGGGGATTAAGCAGTGAATGACGATCGCTTGGAGGACGCGCAAGACAGCCGGGGCGGCCGGCCCGTTCAACTCAGCGTGGTGGTGCCTGTCTTCAACGAACGCGACAACATCGATCAGCTTCATGATCGGCTCGACGGCGCCCTGCGGCCGCGCGGCCGGACATACGAACTCCTCTTCATCGACGACGGCAGCACCGACGACTCCTTCGACAAACTCGAGGCTCTCCACGAGCGCGATCCGGCTGTCCGCGTCGTTCGGTTCGTCCGCAACTTCGGCCAGCAGAAGGCCGTTGCGGCCGGACTCCGCTACGCACGGGGCGACGTCGTCGTCCTCATCGACGCCGATCTTCAGACGCTGCCCGAGGAGATCCCCAAGCTCACCGACAAGCTCGCCGAGGGATACGATATCGTCTACGGCATCCGCGAACGCAGGGAGGATCCCCTGTTACGCAAGCTGGGCTCGTGGTGCATGTCACACCTCCTCTACCGCATGACGGGCATCGACGTCCCCGACAGCGCAAGCGGATTCATCGCACTGGATCGCAGATTCGTCGACTCGATCAACCTCTTCAACGAAAAATCGAGCTATTTCAGCGGCCTCTTCGCCTGGCTCAGCTACGGCCGCTGGGCCGCCGTGCCCGTGAGCCATCAGGCCCGGCAGGCCGGACGCTCCAACTACACCATCCCGAAACTCATCGGCCTCGCACTCAACTTCGTCTGCAATTTCTCCGAAATGCCCCTCCGCTTCGCCACGTACCTCGGCGGCGGCTTCGTGATCCTCGGCACGCTCGGGCTGATCGCGTGCCTGGCGGCCCACGTCCTGGCCAGCGCCCCCTCCTGGGCCGGGCTCTGGGCGCTCGCCGCCGCCATGGCCCTGTTCTCCGGCGTGCAACTCCTCGCCATCGGCGTCGTCGGCGAATACCTGGGGCGCGTGTATACCGAAGTCAAGCAACGGCCTGCCTTCGTCGTGCGCGACATCCTCGACCACGGCGGCGACTGACGCCCACCCGCCGCCGAATTGCAGGAACCGGCCGTTCTGTGTAGACTAGCGCGTTACTGTTGGAAGCACGATCGGAAGGAGTCGATCATGAGGACAACGATTCTCGCTCTGCTCATACTGGCCCTCGTGGCCGGGTGCGGCCCTGCGCCGGACGGCAATCAAGTCCAGCCCAGCGAACGGGACGAGGCGCAATCCGCGGAGCCGGCCGAGGCCCAACCCGCCGAATCGCCCCCGCCGCCGGCCCCGGCCGCTGGGGACATTCGGGTGGCCTTCGTCACCAACAACCCGTCCGACTTCTGGATGATCGCCAAGGCGGGAACCGCCAAGGCCGCCGAGGAACTGGGCTGCGAAGTGGAGTTCCGGTTGCCGGCCGACGGCACGGCCCAGAACCAGCAGCAGATTCTCGAAGATCTCGTCACGAAGGGCGTTTCCGGCATCGCCATCAGCCCCTCGGATCCCGCCAATCAAACCGATATGCTGAACCGCGCCGCGGCCAACGTGAGCCTGATCACCCAGGATTCCGACGCCCCCGACAGCGACCGCCTCTGCTACATCGGCACCAACAACTACGACGCGGGCGTCGCGGCAGGCGAGTTGATCAAGCAAGCCCTCCCGGACGGCGGCCGGATCATGCTGTTCGTCGGCATGCTCGAGGCCCAGAACGCCCAGGATCGCAAGAAGGGGATTGAGGACGTCATCGCCGGGAGCGGCATCGAGGTCGTCGACACGCGCACGGATGAGACGGATCGCATGAAGGCGGTCACGAACGTGCAGGATGCCCTGGTGGCGCATCCGGACCTCGCGTGTCTGGTGG
>JAFGTL010000106.1 GCA_016934125.1 Candidatus Hydrogenedentota bacterium | reverse complement strand
TGTCGTGACAATGGCGTTCGGGATCCGGAACGTGGGCGATGTGGCGGGCGCGCTCGGCGAGATCGGCCGCGTGCTCAAGCCCGGCGGCCGCGCGCTCATCCTCGAATTCTCGCTCCCGCGGCGTTGGTTCGTCCGCGGGCCGTACTTGCTCTACCTGCGCCACATCCTGCCGTGGGTGGGCGGGCGGTTGTCGGGCCAGCCCCGCGCCTACCGCTACCTGAACCAATCCGTCGAGCGCTTTCCCCACGGGCAGGCCTTCTGCGATCGGCTGATCGAGGCCGGCTTCGCCGACGTGCGGGCCTATCCACTCACTTGCGGCATCGCGACGCTCTACCAGGCCGAGAAGCCTTGTGCCAACGGCTGCGCCGACTGCGCGTCCGGGGGGGCGGAATGAGCGGCAGGGACTCGTTGTCAGCGCCGGTTCCGGCTATGTCCGCGCCGGAGGCGCTGGCCGCGCAGATCCGGGAGGCGTGGGCGGGCGGCGCGGCGCCGCCGGGCGCGGCGCGATCCGGGATGTTCCGAGCCGAGATCGCCATCGAACCGGTGGAGCCGCTGGGATGGCTGTGCGCGCAGGCGGATGGGGAGAAGGTGTATTGGGGCGGGCGGGACGGGGCCCTCGAATTGGCCGGGATCGGCGTAGCGGACGCGCTCTCCGGGGACGCGCGCGATGTGCGTCAGTCGTTCCGTACGATCGCGGAGCGGCTTGCCCGGGCGTCCCGGCACACGCGCTATCTCGGGGGGCTCCGATTCAACGTTGCCGCCGAGGGCGATCCGGCGTGGGCCGGCTTCGGCGCGCACCGGTTCGTGCTGCCCCGGTTCGAGATCGAACGGCGCGATGACGGCTCTACGTGGTTGGCCTGCAACGCCCTGATCGGCGAGGGCGGCGCCACCGATGTCGAGCAGGCCCGCCTGCTGGCGGATCTGGGATCGGTGCGGTTTCCCGGCGACGCGGCGGGCACGGCAGCGTTGCCGGCGCCGGCCGAGTCGCGCGCGGATCGGCCCGAGCACGCCGAATGGCTTCGCATGGTAGACTGGGCACTGGAGCATGAGCGGGCCGGGCGTGTCGAGAAAGTCGTGCTCGCGCGTGAGAGCCGGTTGCGCTTCCGCGAGGCGCTCGATCCGCTGACGGTGTTGGGCCGGCTCGCCGAAGGCGCCGTCCAGGCCTACCGGTTCTGTTTCCAGCCGGCCCGCGGGGCTGCGTTCATCGGCGCGTCTCCGGAGCGGCTGTACACGCGGCGAAACCGGCATCTCGACACCGAAGCAGTGGCCGGGACGCGGCCGCGGGGCCGCGCGGATGACGCGGCGCTGCGTGCCGAGCTTCTATCGGACGACAAAGAACTACGCGAGCATCGGTTCGTGATCGACGGGATTCGGGCCGGATTGGAGTCGATCTGCGAGGCGGTGGCCGGCGATCCGGAGGTATCCGTGCTGCAACTCCGCCACTGCGAGCACCTGTTCGCCCGGCTCGAGGGCGAGCTACGCGCGGGCGTCACCGATGCGGATATCCTCGAGGCGCTGCATCCTACGCCGGCGGTGGGCGGCGTGCCGACGGCCGAGGCGCTCCGGTGGATCGCGGCGCTCGAGCCCTTCGATCGCGGGTGGTATGCGGGCCCGGTGGGCTGGGTGGGCCGCGAGGAGGCGGAGTTCGCTGTGGCGCTCCGCTCGGGCCTGGTGGCGGGCGAGACGCTGCGGCTCTACGCGGGCGCAGGCATTGTCGCGGGCTCACAGGGCGAACGGGAGTGGGCCGAACTCGAAAGCAAGGTGAGCGGTTTCCTGGACGCGGTGGGCGTGGGCGAGGAGCGATAACGGGGGGCGTATGGACGCGCGAAAGGCAAACCTGAACGGGGTGTGGGCGGGACTGATTGTCGAGGAGTTGGTGCGGCTCGGGGTGCACACCTTCTGCATGAGTCCCGGTTCGCGGTGCAGTCCCCTCACCGTGGCCGTGGCCGGAACCGAGGGCGCCCGGGGGATTGTGCACTACGATGAACGCGGCGCCGCCTACTACGCCCTGGGCTACGCGCGCGGGGCGGAGGCGCCGGCGGCGTTGATCTGCACCTCGGGCACGGCGGTTGCCAACTACTTCCCGGCCGTGGTGGAGGCGGCCATGGCGCGCGTGCCGCTGATCGTGTTGACGGCCGATCGGCCGCCCGAGTTACTCGATACGGGCGCGAACCAGGCCATCGATCAGGTGAAGGTGTTCGGCGAATACGCGCGCTACGCGTCCGCCCTGCCGTGTCCGTCGCGGGCGATTCCGCCCGAGTTCGCCCTCACCACCATCGATCAGGCCGTGTATCGCGCGATCCGCGCGCCCCGGGGGCCGGCGCACCTCAACTGCCCGTTCCGGGAGCCCCTCGCACCGACGGAATCCGGCGAGGACTTCACCGGCTACCTCGCCCCTGTCGACTCGTGGCTCGCGTCGCGCGACATGCCGTGGACGCAGTATGCGCCGCCCGCCACCGAACTCAGCCAAGATGGCCAGCGCCGGCTGATCCAGGCCATGAACGGGCACACGCGGCCGCTGCTCGTCATTGGGCCACTCGGCTCGCAGGCCGAGCGAACGGCCGCGGCCGGCCTCGTCAACGCCCTCGGCTGGCCCGCGTTCCCGGACGTGCTGTCCGGGCTTCGGCTGGGCGGCATTGACGGGCCCGCGGCGCCCTTCTACGATCTCGCCTTGGCGTCGCCGCGGTTTCAGGCGTTGTGCGAGCCCGACTTGATCGTGCAGATCGGCGGCCCGCCCACCTCGAAGCGGCTGGCTCAGTTCATGGATGAACACCGGGCCGCTGCCCTCATCGCCGTGGCCGATCACCCGCTCCGGGCCGATGCGCTTCATCGCAGCGGCCTGCGCATCGAGGCGGATATCGCCGGATTCTGCGCGTGGCTGGGCTCGGGCGTGGCGCCCGAAGCCGATCCGGGGTGGGCCCAGTCCATCGTCGCGGCGTCGACGCGTGTCGACGCGGCGGTGGATGACTTCCTGCGCGCTCAGCCGGGGTTGAGCGAACTGGCCATGGCGCGGCTGGTGAGCGAAGAACTACCCGAGGGTGCGGCCCTCGTGTTGGGCAACAGCCTGCCCATCCGCGAGATGGAGCGCGTGGCCGCGGGCAGCCTCGGCGCACGTGTGGCCGTGGCCAACCGCGGCGCGAGCGGCATCGACGGCACGATTGCGACGGCCGCCGGACTGGCCGACGGACTCGATGCGCCCGTGACGGCCGTGATCGGCGACGTGGCCGCGCTGCACGATCTGAATTCCCTCGCGCTGCTGCGCCAGGCGGCCCGGCCGGTTACGCTCGTGATCGTGAACAACAACGGCGGCGGCATCTTCCACTTCCTGCCTATCGCGGGTTTCGAGGAGGTGTTCGAGCCCTACTTCGCCGCGCCTCACGGGATCCGGTTCGAGCGGGTTGCGGAGGCCTTCGGGTTGGGCTACGCCGCCCCCGACACGGCGGACGGGTTTGTTGCCGCCTATCGGGCCGCAACGGCAGGCGGCGCCCCATCCATCATCGAGGTGGCCGCGGATCGGGCCGCAACGCACGCCATGCACCAGGCGTTGGACGAGGCCGCGGTGGCGTGCCTCGCCGGCGGGTGAGGGCGTGGGGAAACGGAAACGGGACACCGTGAGCAGCGCAGACGCGATTCAGTATACCTTTCGCGGCGAATCCAACCAGCCCGTGATCGTGTTTCTCCACGGATTCATGGGCCGCGGCTCGGATTGGGACGCCATGGCCGCGGAACTCGCGCCATCCCATGCGTCGCTGCTCGTCGATCTGCCCGGCCACGGCCGCACGCGCATTGGGCCCGGCGCGCGCGTTCCGGACTTCGAGACCACCTGCGCCGCCCTCGATCGCCTGGTGGCCGGGCTCGAGATGGCGCGCCACGCCGTCGTGGGCTACTCGATGGGCGGGCGATTGGCGCTGTATTGGGCGCTGCGGCATCCGGGGGGTATCGAGCGGCTCGTGCTCGAATCGGCATCGCCCGGGTTGCGCGGCGAGGGCGAACGCGCGGCGCGCCGGGCCGAGGATGAACGCCGGGCTATCGAACTCGAGACGGGCGACTTCGAGGCCTTCCTGCGCCGCTGGTATGCCATGCCCCTGTTCGCGTCGCTCGCCCGCGATCCCGAGCGGCTCGAAGGCGTGATCGCGCGCCGGCTCGAAAACGATCCGGCCCAACTGGCCGCATCGCTGCGGGCCGCCGGCACCGGCCGGCAGCCGTCGCTCTGGAACGAACTCGGGGGGCTCAGTATGCCGGCGCTGCTGCTGGCCGGCGAGGAAGACGCGAAGTTCCAGGGCATCGCGTCGGCCATGGCGGCCGCGTGCCCGGCGGCGCGTGCCGAGGTGGTGGCCGGGTGCGGACACAACATCCATCTCGAACAACCCGGGGCGTTCGCCCAACGGCTCCGCGCGTTTCTGGCGCCCGCTGAGTAGGTTTCGCGCAGGCGGGCCGGCTCAGTCGGCGCCGCTGTCCGCCCAGCGCTGCCAATGCTGTTCGATGCGTTCCGGCGCGGCATCGGCGCCGTGGACGAAGAGCCGGTAGCGGAGCGTGAGCGTCTCGCCCTGGGCAAGGATGAACGGCTCGTCTTTCGTGAACGAGGCGCCCATCCACCCGTCGTTGCGCACGTGGTAGAAGGCTGGATAGCGCGGATTCGACGGGTGATCGAAGAACGTGACGCCGTTCCGCTCATCGGGCGTCACCCGGCCGGTGTAATCCACCCACCGCGCCCGTTTCCAGAACACGCCCTCTTCGTCCACGCCCCCTTCCGAGTTCCGGATCGTGCCGCCGCCATCGGCGACGGACATCGTCTTGGCGACGCGCACCGCGAGGAATCCGAAGGGCGTTGCGCCGAACGTCACGGGCGCGCCGGCAGGCGCCAACTCGATGGCGACGTCCAGATACCGCTCGTCATCCGGCAGGGCGTGCAGCGCGATCGTCCGGCGCTCGTCAAGGAGCGCGGCGCCGGCGCCATCCGTCCAGGCGTTCCGCACGGTGAGGGATGCCGCCGTGGCGCCGTCCTTGTACTGCTCGATGGCCTGGTGGACGATGCGTGCGTCGCCGTTCTCCCAGAAGTTGGCGCCGTTCACGCTGCGGTGGGCCACCCAGACGGACAGGTGATGGCCGTGGCCGTCGGGATCGTGGGGGTGGGTGAGGCGGGTGACGGGCCGGCCCGCCGGGCCGATCAGCGGAAACACGAAGGGCCGGTGATAGGACGCGTCATAGTGGTAGCGGGCCGCCTCGCGCCCCTCGATCTCGAAGGCCGCCTGGCGTCCCGGCATGGGGATGGCCTGAACGAGCGGGAACGGCGGCTCCGCCGCGCCCATCGGGAGGGTAAGCAGCGGGCCCAGCAACACCATCATCATCCGAGTATCCTCCGTCGAGTTCGATTCATCGCCTGCATGATACCAGAGCCGCCCACCGCCGCGGCGCTTCGGCCAGAACGTCTGGTAGCGAATGGCGGCGCGTCCGAAGTTGCTGTCGGTGTGCGGGTTCCGCTCGGCCACAC
>JAFGTL010000105.1 GCA_016934125.1 Candidatus Hydrogenedentota bacterium | reverse complement strand
CATGACGTACTGGTTGACGCCGCACTCCTCCATGGCGCCGTCGAGGAGGGGGGCTTCGGTGGGAAGGGGATGGCGGAACCGGGCGATGCGATCGTCGGCGGCGACGAGGGCCACCGGGGCGAGGCAGCGGCGTTTGGCGGCTTCGGCGACGAACCGCGCGGCGATGTCGGCCTCGGCCATGCCGGGTTTGATCGCGGCGAGGGTGGCGGTCATGACTTCCGCGGCGAGGGCGCCGAGGCGGCGGTACTTCTCGAGTTCATCGGGCGTGAGCAGTGCGCGAAGCACGGCAAGATCCGCATTGACGTTCGGGCCGAGGGATCCGTCGTCCGATACGAGGGTGCCGGAGAACTCGCGGGCGGCCACGTCGGCGGCGGTATCGTCGAACCAGAGGAAGTCGTGGCACTCGCAGTCGAGGGGGGCGAGTTCCTCGTCCATCTGGCGGGGGGCTTCGATGGAATTCGCCACGCAATACACTTGTCCGTCTTTGGTGACGAAGAGGGCGTTTGCGCCGAGGTCGGAGGAGATGGACACGTAGTTGCGCTTGCCGCCGGTGGCCATGGCGTAGTTGTCGACGCGGGACAACAGAATGCCGTCGTAGTCGTGCTCCATCAGATAGGACTGGATCAGCGCGATCCGCACTCGGAAGAGTTCCACCTCGTTCATGGGCTCCACCCCCCAGCGTTTGGCGTCGAGACGCCTCGTGTGTGTCGGGACGCGCGGGAGGGCCCGGCGCGCCCGGGATTTACCTGCCGCATGAGTCTACGCGCGGAAGGCCCGGGTTGGCAAGCGTTGCGACGGCTGCTCACCGGGCGTTGTCGAGCAGTTCGAGGTAGGAGTGGGCGAGGAGGTCGGCGGGGGCGAGGGCAAAGGCGCGGGAGAGGCGGGCGAGCTTCTCCTCGCCGTCGGCATCATCGTATTCGGCGCCGAGAACCGCCTCGAATTCGATGAAATCGCCGAGGCCCTGCACGCGATCGAGGTGGATGCGCACGTTTTCCCACAGATAGAGCGTGCGCACTTTGTCTACGACGCCTATGACGCCGAGGGCGGCGGTGAGCACGGGCTTGAGGCCACGGGGCACGACGGCGATGGTGTAGTCGCAGCCCTTGACGGCGGCGACATCGGGCCGGCGGTAGAAGACGAGGTAGTCGTCGCCGGGGGTGCTTTCGCGGAGCTTGAGGCGGCCTTCGGGCACCCCGAAGTAGGTGTCGGTCTGGTGGATGTCGCCCTCGGGCCGGGCGTTGAGGGTGCGGCATGCCTGGGTGGCGGCGTCGCGGTCGTGGAGGCGGGCCTTGAGTTCGATGTTGCGCCGGGCAACGGTCATAGGGCGCGGCGTTTGGTGTCGACGGCCTTCTTGAACTCGGTGAAAGCCTGGGCGAGGCCGCCGTCGCGGGATGCGGCGTCTTTCTTGAAGATGCTGGAGGTGCCGAGAACGAAGATCCGGGCGCCGTGGTGGGCGAGCATGGCGGCGTTCTGGACGTCGATATTGCCGTCGACTTCGATATGGGCGTTGAGTTCGCGGTAGGCGAGGTTATCGCGGAGGATTCGAACGCGCTCGAAGGCGCTCGGGATGATGGGCTGTCCGGCGAATCCGGGATCGACGGCCATGACGAGGACGCGATCGACGAAGTCGAGGAGGTACTCGAGTTTGGTGAGGGGGGTGCCGGGGTTGATGGCGATGCCGGGAGAGGCGCCGGCTTGGCGGATCTGGGAGAGGGCGCGGTGGGCGTGGACGCAGCCTTCGATGTGGACGGTGACGCTGTCGGCGCCGGCCTCGACGAAACGGGGGATGTAGCGGGCGGGATCGGCGATCATGAGATGGGCGTTGCAGGGGAGGCCGCAACAGGCCTTGGCGGCCTTGATGAAATCGGGCCCGAGGGTGATGTTGGGCACGAAGGCGCCATCCATGATGTCGAAATGGAGTTCATCGCAGCCGGCCTCTTCGAGGGCGCGGAAGTCGTCTTCGAGGCGGCACAGGTTGGCGCACATGGCCGAGGCGGAGTAGGTGAGGGTATCCACGCGAATCATCCTTGTTCGTTGAGGAACGCTTCGACGGCGGCGCGGGCCGGCATAGACGGCTGGGCGCCGGGCACGGTGGTGGCGAGGGCGCCGGCGGCATTGGCGAACTGGAGCGCCTCTTTGCGCGGCATGCGGCTCCAGCACACGCCGAGGGCGGCCGTGAAGGCGTCGCCCGCGGCCACCGTATCGACGGGGTTGACGGAGAAGGCGGGCAGGTAGAGGGACTCGCGGCCCGCGTAGAGGGCGCCGTTGGCGCCGAGCTTGATCACCACTTCGGCGGCCCCGGCATCAAGCAATCGCGAGGCCGCCTTGTGCGCGTCGTCCACCGACTTGACGGATATGCCCGTCATGGCCTCGGCCTCGGTTTCGTTGGGTGAGACGAGGCCGGCCTTGGCGATGATGGACTCGGGCACCTGCTGGGCGGGGCCGGCATCGAGAATGGACAGCACCCCGGTGCGCCGGGCGAGATCGAGGGCGGCCTCGACGGTGTCGAGGGGGATCTCCAATTGAAGCAACACGGCATCGAGCCCGGAGAAGAGGGGTTCGAGGGCGGCGACGTCGTCGGGCGTGATCCCCGAGTTGGCCGAGGGCGTCACGACAATGGAGTTCTGGCCTTGATCGGCGACGAGGATGACGGCGGTGCCCGTGGGCTTGTCGGGATGGGTTTTGAGGTGGGTGAGATCGATGCCGTCGGCGGCCAGCGTCTTGCGCTGCATGGCGCCGAAGGCATCGTCGCCGACGCACCCGGCGAAATACGTGTGGGCGCCGAGGCGGGCCGCGGCCACGGCTTGGTTGGCGCCTTTGCCACCGGCCACCGTCGAGAACGCCGTGCCGATGAGCGACTCGCCGGGTTTGGGGCAGCGGGGCACCCGCGTGACAAGGTCGACGTTCGCGCTCCCGATCACCAGGATCGTCGGGCTATCCATGGGCTCTTCCTCTCGGGTTGCAGTGGATCCGGCCGTCCGTTGTCAGGACGCCAAGACACCGCTGAGGTAAGTCTTCACAAAACCGGGGCCGTATTCAACACTGAACGCGGGACCTCACTCATACAAGTTCTGGCTTT
>JAFGTL010000104.1 GCA_016934125.1 Candidatus Hydrogenedentota bacterium | reverse complement strand
GCAAGCTCGGGGCCATGTTCAAAACCCCGCGCCCGGCGCGACTGCGTGTCGCCTGGCTCCCGGCGCAACGAGAACCGAATAAGGGGGGTTCACCGTGAAGTACACGCGCATCTGCCTGTGCCTGTTGGCCTTCTGCATGCTCTCCCGCGCCGTTCGCGCAGCCGACGTGTCCGTGGCCACCGAGCCCCGGCAGTACGCCGAACTCGACGAGTCTTTCTATAACGCCTCATTCATCAGTTGGGCCGGCGATAACCTCGCCGATCGCCTCAACCTGGCCGATCCCGAGGCCGCCGACGCACGCGCCCGCCGCCTCGCCGAGATCGGCGTCACCGGCGTCCTCTACAACGGGCGCCACTTCCGCCTCAGCTATCCCGAGGAATACGATCGCATCGAGGAATACGGCCGCATCGTCGTCGACGCCTGCCACCGCCACGGCATCAAAGTGGTCGAGCACCACGAGTTCACCGTCTTCTCCTACGCGAGCTACCCCGCCATGCTCGCCCGCCTCGACTGGCTCCAAACCGATATCCGAACCGGCGAGCCCTGGCGCTGGGCGTGCATCCACAACCCGGACTTCCTCGAGGCCTACGGCGACTACCTCGCCTCCTTCGCCCGGCATACCAACGCCGACGGCTACATGCTCGACGAAGTCGGCTTCGCCAGCGCCAACACCTGCGGCTGCCCCTACTGCCGCGCGTCGTACGCGGCCGATCTTGGCGTCCCCTTCCCCGCCTGGACGGAAGGCCAAGGCCGCTTCGACGATCCCAACTACCGCAACGTCGTCCGGTGGCGCTCGAAACTCACCCCGCGCGCCCAGCAAGTCGTCATGGATCGCATCCGCGAGGTTCGCCCCGACGCCATGAACATGAAATACTGCAGCGACTACGGCGATCCGGGCACCGCGGCCCGCGCCTGGGATCTCACCGTCCACGCGGCCCGCTACAGCCCCTTCATGGGCTGGGAGGTGATGATCGCCGAGGCCCTCAACGGATGGCGCCCCTTCCTGCGCGGCCTCAAGCTCCGCCTCTCCTACGGCAACTACTACGACATCCCCGTGTGGTCGCTCAACCGCGAGATGACCTCCGAAGACGCCGTCTACTTCGGCTGGGCCCTCAGCCAGATGGGCAAGCATTCCATCTGGTTCGGCCTCCGCGCCCTCGAAACCGACGAGCAACTGGACGTCTTCGCCCGCTACAACGCCTGGCCCTACGTCATGCCCCACCGCCACGCCCGCTGCCTCACCGATACGGGCCTGCTCCTCTCGAACCAGACGCGCTTCACCGATCCCGGCCACCGCCTGTTCTGGAACGAACTCCGCGGCTGGACGGATATGCTCATCATGGGTAACCGCCAGTTCGACACCCTCCTCGACGGCGATCTCGAACTGCCCGGGCGCCTCGGCAAATACGCCGTCCTCATCCTCATCAGCCAGGCGTCCCTCACCGACGCACAAATCGCCCACCTCGCCGAGTGGGTGCACGCCGGCGGCACCGCCATCGTCACCGGGCTCACCGCCACCCGCGATGGATACGGCGCCCCGCGCCCACACTCCGCCCTCGCCGATGCCGTGGGCGTCATCCCGGCCGTGCCCGGCTGGCAGGACGGCAGCGTCCACGTTACCGGCCAAGTCGATGGCGCCGCCCTCGACTTCGAGGCCGCCCGAGGCTACCTCCCGGCCACCCGCACCGAGCGGGCCCGCGTCCTCGCCAACATGACGGACGCGGCCGGCGTCCGCCATCCCGCCGTCACCGAAACCCCCTATGGCGCTGGCCGCTTCCTCTACGTCGCCGTCGATCTCGGCTCGGCCAACTACGAAGACAAGGCCCGCAACCGCTGGCCCCTCCGCGGCACCTGGGAGCCCGCCCAGCAGGCCCTGATCTGGCGGCTCTACGACTCCGCCCACGTCCGGCCCGCCCCGGCCCGAATCGACGCGCCCGACGGCGTCGTGGCCATGGTGTATCAGGAACAGGGCCACGGCCAGGACGGGTGCGAGAACGAAGGCCGGATCCATCTGCACCTGCTGAACACCACGGGCATGACGGCCACCCCCGGCTATCGGTTCCAGTACGGCCGCATCGAGGAGATCGCGTGCCCGCCCGTCGCCGATCCCATCCGGTTGCATCTGAACACCGAACTCCTCGGCCCGGCCATCGCCCGAACCCCGGAACGCGACGACGCCACGGAACTCAACGTCGCCCGCACCGCCGACGGCACGATCATCGCCATCCCGGGCGAGCTGCTCGGCGCCTATCTCCACGTCACCGCCCCGGCCCGGCCCGTGCCCGGCCAGACGCCGCAGCCCCCGCCCATCGCCGCCGACGCCCCGAACGCCGCGGCGCCCCGGCCCCATCGCGACACGCCGCCCCGGAACGGGCCGTGGCCCCTGGCCACCTCGAGCGCCGTGCAGCCCGAGGGAGCGTCCGCCTTCACCATCGTGCCCGGCGACACGCTCCGCGTCCGCATCGGCGAGCAGGCCATCATCGATGGCGACGGCCTCGATCTCTCGCCCCATGAGTACACCACGCCGCCCACCGCCCGCGATCTCGACACAACCGCCACCTGCTCATACAACGCCCCCGTCGATCAGGATGGCTGGACGGGCGCCCTCGCCGCCGGTGCCGGCCTCGACGGTGTCGTATGGGCCCGCGAGGCCGCCGCCTACGACCGCCGCATCGAGATCACCGCCGCCGCGATTGTCCCTCCCGGCGACCGCGGGCCCGACGCCGCCACGGCGCGCTATCGCCTGCGCATTCCGTGCGCTCTGCTCAAGGGCGCCCGCTACACCGCGCAAACCGGCATGCACCGCAGCACCAAGGCGCCCGTCCAGGGCACCTTCACCGGCGAGGAACCCGAGGATAGCGAGGTGCCCTTCCTCGGCCACGTTCGCTATATGCAGATCGAGGGCGGGCCCGTCGACTTCTTCATGGACCTCAACCCCTGCGGCCCGTGGGCCATCTTCAACGAGGATCTCTCGACGGCCTACAAGGCCCACTTCTTCCGCCAGGGCGACCACTACCTCGTCGTGCTGTGCACCCTCAACGCCCGCTGGGGCACGAAGCTCGCCAACAAGATCGTCATCCGCCTCGGCAAACACGATTTGCGCGCTGTGCACCCCATCGCGATGACACATTACACCTATCCCTACCCCGCGCTCCGCCGCATCCAGTTCACCCCCGGCGCCCCCTGCTCCGGCATGGCGCACGCCCCCAAGATCTACGGCTACAACCGGGAATTCGAAGCCTGGCAGGCCGCCCCCTACTCCGCAACCGCCGGGGCCGGCTGGGCCGCCCCGCCCGAGGGCGAGGCCCTCCCTGCCGACACGTGTCCCGGCCTCGGCCCCCTGTTCGGCGGCGGCTGGCGCGGCGCCGGCACCGCCACCTACCGCATCGATCACGTCAACGGCCGCGTCCTGTGCAACGTGCTCCTGTCCGGGGCCGGCGGCGCGACGGACTGCTCGGTGCGCGTCAACGATGAGCCTGCCCGCGACGCCCAGCTCGAGCCGGGCGGCCGCGCCACCCTCACGATTCCCGCCGTCATCCGCGAGGGGCGCCTCGAAGTCACCCTATCCGGCCCCGCGTGGACGCTCTCCGGAATCGTCCCCCAACTCCTCATGGCCGAGGACGAGGATTACCTCTTCGATCGGACATGGTGGGCTTTCGCCCAGCCGCCCTGGACGCGCCCCGGCTTCGACAACCCGGCCCCCTGGCGCGCGTATCCGGCCAAGTTCTGAGCCCGCAGCGGCTCCGGCTGTTACCGGCCCGGTTCGAGCCGCAACGCCACGCCCGCCGGCGCAAGCGGCTCGATCCGCACCGTATTCCGGCCCGCGTGCAGGTGGCGCGTCACATCGAGCCGCAGCGGCGCCCCGATGAATCCGCCCGCATACGCCCCGTTGACGGTGACGCGCGCGGCCGGCTCCGTGTCCACCGATTCGGCCGTGAGGAACACCCGGCGCGCGCCGTTCAGCGTGGCTTCCGGCAAGTCGGCGTAGCCCTCGAAAGGCTCCGCGCGCCGGACAGGACTCAACGTGAGCCGGCGCCCCGCCGCGCCCCACGGCTCGATCCCGTACGGCCCGATCGCCTTGGCCGGCGCCCAGTCGCCGTCCGGTTCCCGCGCGCTCAGCCAGGTGCCGTCCGTGGCAACGCGCAGCCCCTCGCTGTTGTCGTACACCACATCGAGCACCGCGATCACACCGGCCGGGTTGGGCGCTTCTGCGCCGTTGACGGCCGCGATGGCGATCCGGTTCTCCCCGGGGGCCAGCACCGCCGCCACATCGTAGGCGTCCGCCTGATCCCAGCGCCCGCCCGAGCCGATCTGCTTCCCGTTCACCTCGAGGGTGTAGCTGTTGTCCACCGCCACCACGAGCACGGCCGACTCAACCGCCCGCGCAACCTCGAACGCCTTGCGGAAGTATCGCGTGCCGGGCGGCTGCTCGCCTACCGGATCCGCCGCGTGCCAGATCCACTGCCCCTTGCCCAGGCGCGTGCTGCTATCCTCCGCTTCGGGCTCGGGCACCGCGTCCGGCCCGGGCGGCACCGGCGTAGCCGTGAGCGCCACCGTGTCGAGCGCGCACACCGCCGCGTCCGTCAGATACCCCGGCAGATCGCGTTTCTTCGGGTTGAACACGAGCACGACGCTCTCGTACGGCGCCAGGGCCAGTTCGAACTCGGCCGCCCCGGCCCGCCGCTCGAAGGGGAGCGCGGCGATCTCGTTTCGCATCGCGTCCCAGACCTCCGGAACGCCCGGCACGTGGGCCCGGAACCGGAACGGCCGGACGGCCTCGTCGCAGTTGAGGTTGGCCACGAAGAAGATGTCGACGCCGCTCTTGCGCCGGTGGAGAATGTGCACCCAGTCGTCCGTAGCCCCGTCGACGATATCGAGGGCGGGCGCCACCCCCGCGTCTTCCACGAAGGCCGCCCGCACCTCCGCCGACGCCGGTTCCGCGGGCAGGAAGTAGGCCCGGCCGCCCCGCCCGTTCACGGCACACGGCGCCGTGCCCGGTTGCGCCCCCTCACCCCAGATGGCCGACACCAACGCCGCGATGTCCGCCGAACTCCTGCCCACTGTCGCCGATTTGGACGGCAGCATGCCGTAGCCGGCCACGATCCCGCCGCGATCGAAGAACGCCTTCGCCTTCTCGAGCGTCCCGTACGGAATCGCCTCGACGGCCGGCAGCAGCAGGATCCGGTAGCGCTCTTCGCGCAGGGCCACCGCGCCCTTCCGCAACGCCGCGTCCTCCTCGAACACTTCGTAGGGCATCCAGTCGCAATCGAGCAGCCCGCCGAGCAGCGCGTCCGTCATCGGCTCGGGCAGCAGCGCCTCGCCGACGTGCCCGCTCACCCCCGGATACACGAACGCCACCGGCGCGACGTGCTTGCCGCCGCTCAACAGCCCGCTCAGCCGCACCGAATAGTCGGCCCACACCTTGTACAGCGGCCAGCGCGGCTCGAATCCGTTGTTGTAGAAATAGGGCGGGCAGTCCGTGTCGAAAGGCGCCCGCGGATTGAACGAATGGGGAATGATGAAGTTGATGCCCTGCACCTGCATCACGTCCAGCCACCATTTCATCTCGAGGTAGCCGAGATCCTGCCCCCGCGCCCCGTAGATCTCCACCATGGCCAAGTCGTTTTTCACACCGTAGGCGTGCGAGATCGAGCTGCCCAGTTTCGGCGTGTACAACTGGCGCAGATCGCGATCGCCCGGCGTGAACTGCCGGAACACCGCGTCAATGCCCCCCATGCTGCTGTATTTCTGCAACGCAACCATGTCGAATCCGCAGAGATCCGGCCGCCGGTACTCGTAGCGGTGTTCGAGGAAGTGGCCGATGGACTCGACGCCCCGCGCCCGGCACCACGCCGTGATCCCGCCGTACAGCGTCCGCCCCCACGCCTCCCCGAACGCCGTGATATACGCGTACTTCGCCGCCACCTCCGCCTCGGCGTCGGCGAGGCCGCACTTGAACGCCACCAGCGCCTGTTTCCAGTCCGCCCCGCGCCGCTTCAGCGTCGGGATCACCTCCGTGCCCCAGTCCCCGTGCGTCTCCGGCTCATCGTAGAAGAATCCCTTGATCGTCTTGCCGAAATCCGTCCGGAACCGCTCGTAATGCGGCCGATACACCGTATCGAGATACCAGTCCACCGCCTCTTGGCTCGCCCCATCCACCAGGTAGCGGCTGCCCACCTTGGCCGGCTCCCACGTGAACACCAGCACGCGCCAGTCGCCCGCGGGCACGGCCCACTCGAGTTCGCCGCCCGCGGCGGCCCCCGTCAGATCGATCAGCGAATCCCCGTCCACCTTGTCGCCCACGCGCTTGGCGGCCACCACCGCCACCAAATGCGCATCGGGCGCCGCCACCGTGCACGCCCCCGGGCCCGACACGTCCACGGACTCCACCTGCAGGTACTTGCTCGCGTACGCCACCGGCACCTTCCCGCCCACCTCGCCGCTCGGCCACCACCGCTCGTCGAAGATCCACATCTCGAGGCCCAACCGCTTCGCCGCATCGAGACACACGCCCAAGTCGCGGTACCACCCCTCGCCGAGCCAGTCCGCGTGCGGCCGCGATTCGGCCGTGAAGCATCCGTTCCCGCCTTCGGCCACGATGCCGACATAGGCGTCGAGGTGTTCGGCCGATTCGTCGCCGTGCAGCCAGAACAACGGGCCCAGCAGCCGCCGCGATTGCTGCGTCGGTGTGCGGAACTCCGCTTCGAGCCCCCGCGCGCCCGCCCCGGCAGAACCCGCCGGCACGCACGCGATCAACAGCAGGCACCCCGGCACGATCAGTCGACTCATGGCGTCGATTCCTCCCGGTGTTCAGTCGTAGAAGCCGAACTCATAGGCCGCATCGTAGAGCGCGGCGATGTTCTCGGGCGGCACGCCCGCCTGGATGTTGTGCACGTTGTTGAATACGTAGCCGCCGCCCGGTTTCCAGATCGCCAGGTTCCGGCGCACGTGATCGCGCACCACCTCCGGCGTCGCCGACGGCAGCACGCTCTGCGAATCGATGCCGCCGCCCCAGAACGCGAGTTGGTTGCCGAACCGCGTCTTCAGATCCCCCGGATCCATCCCCGCCGCGCTGATCTGCACCGGGTTGAGCGCGTCGATCCCGTTATCGAGCAAGTCGGGGATGTACTCCGCGCACGCGCCGCAGGTGTGATACCAGATCGTCGCGGATGTCCGGGACTTGATGTACTGGACGAGCCGCTTGTGGCGCGGCTTGACTACGCGCCGGTAGATGGCCGGATCGAAGAGCGGGCCCTGTTGCCCGGCGAGATCATCGCCGATCATGATCACGTCGACCACGTCGCCCACTTCATCGAGGAACACCCGGAACCAGTCCATCCAGAACCGCAGCATCTCATCGAGGAGCGCCTCGCAGAAGGCCGGATCGCTCATGAGATCGCAGAACCATTGCTCGAGCCCGCGCAGATACCAGCACGTCT
>JAFGTL010000103.1 GCA_016934125.1 Candidatus Hydrogenedentota bacterium | reverse complement strand
GGGCGCCTTCTTCGAGCCCACCTTCTCCACCAGCGCGGCATCGCCCTGCAGTTCCCCATCGATCTGCACGGACGAATTCTCGCCAAACCGCTCCACAATCCGTTCCTGGGCGAGCTTCGTCGCCTCGATCACCTTCTCCGTGAGATGGCTCTGGGCCGAACCCTTCGTCGAGTACGAGAGCATCGCTACGATGGGATCGAGGCCGAAGTTGATGGCCGACTGGGCCGACGACAAGGCGATCTCGGCGAGCTGCTCCGCGTTCGGATCCTCCACCAAGCCGCAGTCGGCATACAGATACGCCTTGTCGGGGAACGTCATGAAGAAGAAGCTCGACACCAATGACACGCCGGGCGCCGTTCGCAGGATCTGGAGGGCCGGCCGCAGCGTGTCCGCCGTGGAATGGATCGCCCCGGCCACCAACCCATCCCCCATACCCTTGTGCAGCATCATGATGCCGTGGGGAATGGGCGAGCGCATCTGCTTGTCGGCGGCCTCTTCCGTCATCCCCTTGGCCTTGCGCATCTCGTAGAACTCGTGCGTGAATTCCCCCAGCCACTCCGCCTTGTTCGGATCGACGACGTTCAGCGGGCGCGCGATGCCGAGTTCCGACAGCTTCGAGCGGACTTGGCCTTCATCCCCCACGAGAATGACTTTCGCGATGCCCTTCTCCTCGATGGCATCAGCGGCACGCAGAGTCCGTTCATCTTCGGGCTCAGGAAGCACGACGGTTTTCGGGTTTTTCTGAGCTTTCTCAATTATGGAGTCGATGAATGCCATGACGTTCCTCTGCCTTCAGTTACGCTCCATCGCCGCGCTGGTGGCGGACTCGCCGGGCGCGGCCCGGCCGACACATTCAGTACTACTTATGTGGCCCGCCTCGAGCCACCGCGTGAGCACGCCTCCCCATTCTACTGAATCCCTGTCACGACTGCAACCAGCCCGCCCCGGCCGGCAAGACACCGCCAGGGCACCGGCTCAGCGCGGTTTGCCTATGGCGTGCAGCGCGACGTGAAGTGCCCGGCGCGGCTCTCTCAGGGCGCGCCGGATCATGTCGCACCAGGAGTAATTGCGAAACGCCAGCCGGGCGCTCAACTGGAGGAACACCTCCTTCTGCTCACCCGCGGGCATGGCGTCGTTGCAGGCGAAGGTGTCGGGATCGCCCGCGGTGAACTTCTCCCACGGAATGCCGCTCTCAGCGATACGATCGGCGAACGCGTCGAACAGCACCGTGCCCGGCATCGGCGTCAGGTAGTGGACGGATGCGAAATCGATGCGGGCCTCCTTGATAAACCGCTCCGTTGCCCGGAGGTCCTCGCGCGTTTCGCCCGGCGCGCCCACGATGAAGCAGCCGCGTACGCGGAGGCCCGCCTCCCGGATCATCCGGGCCGCCGCCAGGTTCTGCTCGACGGTGGCGTGTTTCTGCACCGTATCGAGGATGCGCTGGCTGCCGCTCTCGAAACCGATCGCCACTTGCACGCAGCCCGCCCGTTTCATCAGGGCCAGCGTGTCCGCGTCGACGGTGCGCGTGTGCAATTGGCATTCCCATTTCAGGCGATTCAGCCCGCGCTCGATCATGCGCTCGCAGATGGCCTCGAACCGCTCGCCGTCGGTAGCCATGAGTTCATCGTAGAACGCGACACTCTCGATACGGTGCCGATCGACGAGGTATTCGAGTTCCTCGACCACCCGCTCCGGGCTGTGAAACCGCAGCCGGGATTCCCGCTTCGAGTTCACGCAGAATGTGCAATGAAACGGGCAGCCCCGGCTCGTGATCACGCCCAGCGTGCGGTAGGAAAGCCCGGCCAGCTCGTCCCCTTCGGCGGCGTAGGCATCCAGCCTGAGCAGATCCCGCCTCGGGAGCGGCAACGCGTCCAGATCCGCCGGCGGACTCGCCTCGACGATGCCCTCCACGCGCCCCGCGTCCAGCACGCGCGGAAACGTCAACTCCGCCTCGCCCCGGATCACGCAGTCGCCGTGTTCGAAAGCCTCCTCGGGCAGGGCCGTGGCATGGGCGCCGCCGAGCACCACCGTCAGCCCCCGCTCCCGGCGAATCCGATCCGCAATGGCATAGGCCCGGTTCGCCAGCATCGTCATGAACGAGATGCCCACGATATCCGGCCGGAAGCGGTTCAGTTCGGCGTCCACATCCTCCCCGGCGAGTTCGTCGACGATGCACGCCCGGTGCCCGGCCGCCTCGAGGCACGCCGCCAGGTAGGCGAGTCCGAGGTTCTCCTTCTTGAGCGACGCCGGAACCGCCGGGTTAATGAGGGCGACTTTCATCGGCCCGCCCCGAGCACCTTGAGCAGCCGGGACGCGCCGTAGCGCCCCAGCCGGATCATGCCCCCCACGCCCTCGCGCCGGAAGGCGTTGCGGAAGTGGTGGAGGAGCGTAGCCGGGCGGCGGAACAGCATGTGGCGCTGCCAGCGGCGCCAGGCCAAGTCGTGCATGCCCTCGATGTCCTCGGCCGGATAGTCCGGATACGACACCACCGCCTCGCCGGCGGGATCGAACTGGAGCCAGCTCTCCTTGCGCAGCCACCCCTCCCGCTTGGCCTCCTCGTAGAAGGCGGTGCCCGGATACGGCGTCGCGATGGCGAACTGGAGCGTGTGCGTCTTGAGGCCAAGGGCGAAATCGATGGTGGCGAGTGCGCTCTCGCGCGTCTCGCCCGGCAGGCCGAACAGGAACGTGGCGTGGGTGCGGATGCCCAGTTCGCGGCAATCGCGCACCGTCCGCGTCACGTCGTCCAGATCGCAGGTTTTCGGGATCCGGCGCATCACCTCCGGATCGCCCGTCTCGACGCCGAACTTGAAGGCCCGGCATCCCGCCCGCGCCATGGCCTCGAGCACCTCCCTGTCCACGGTGGCGTTGCCCATGCAACTGAAGGGCAAACCGAATGCGCGGCGTTCGAGGGCCCCGCACAGCCGAAGCAGGTGCGAGCGGTTCGCCGTGATCGTGTCATCGTCGAAGTAGATCTCATCGGGATGATATCGCGCAACGAGCGCGGCGATCTCGTCGCACACCGCCTCGACATCGCGCGTGCGGAAGCTGGGCCGGCCGGCGTAAGGCGCGATGGTGCAGAACCCGCATCGATACGGGCACCCCCGCGTGGACAGCACCGTGACGGAGCGGCCCAGGCAGAACGGATCGTTGTACTTCTCCATGGCCATGCCATCCCACGGCGGCGGGGGGATCGCGTCCAGATCCTCGACGAGAGGCGCGTATTCCGTGGCCGGGTGGCCGGGGATGGCAAGCCACGGCCTCGGCTCGAGCGGAAGCGCCTCCGTAATCACCTGATCGTACTCGCCCTTGATCACGCCGGCGAACCCCGCATCGAGGTGCTCATCCACTGTGGCGGTGGCATGGGCGCCGCCCGCGATGCACGGCACGCGCAAGGCCTTCATGACCTCGACGTCGGCCAGGAAACTCGGCGCGCTCGTCTCAAGAAACGCCACATCGGGGCCGAAGGCCCCAACCCGCTCCTGCAAGGCTTCCTCGGACACGCCCTCGGCGATGCAGTCCACGAGACAGGCGTCATGGCCATCGGCGAGCAGCCGCGACGTGGCATAGGCGAGCCCGAAGGGGAACGGATGGTAGTCGATGCCTACGGCGCGAGGGGCACGGCGGTGGGGCCAGCGCGAGCCTGCGCGGCAGAACGGGCCCGGGGGATTGAGCAGGAGCACCTTCATCGCAGCGCGTCCCGGAGGCGCCCCGCAGCGCCGCGCTCGTTCGCGTCATCGCCGCACGCCGATCTGTCTCGGGCGCATTGCATCGGCTAAATGAACTCGAACTGCCCGTCGGTTTCCACCAGTAGCTTCGTCATAATGGCATTGTACCGCACGAAACGGCAGTCCAGGTTGTTGCATTCCGGGGGATGGATGTTGCGGATCGCCTCCCAATGGCGCTCGCTATACCAGATGTCGTGCAGGGGTTGTTCGAAGGCGTTGCCGATCCGGTGCGACTCCCGCCGGTGGATGTAGTAGCAGCAGAGGAACACGTCGCCCAGGGGATCGATCATGATCTGGAGCGGCGTCAGCCAGCACTTGGTGGCCATGTTCAGCTTCTCGACGCCGCCGACGACGGGGATCGCAAGATTCTGTGCGCGGATCGCGGCCAACCGGCGCTCCACCTCGGCGGTTTGCGCCGCATCGAGTTCCGTCTCACAGAGCCGGGCCGCCTTGAACTGGATCGAATCGACGCCCAGATCGAGGGCGAGGCGCACGCAGTCCTCCAGCTCATCGTAGTTGGACGAATCCAGCACCACCTTCATGCTGATCCGGACGCCGGCGCCGCGCGCATCCCGCAGGGCGATCATCTCACGGATGTTCGCGCATACCGCGTCGAACGTGACGTCGGGATGCTTGGGCCGCTTCACGCGCTCCACGGTTTCCGCGCAGGCCCCGTCGAACCCGACGCGTACGTAGCTGGCGCAATCCACCAAGGCCTCGCCGAGTTCATCGCAACACTTGGTGCCGTTCGTCAACAGGCCGATGCTCATGCCATTGGCCTTGGACTCGCGGATCACGTCGGCCAGGATAGGGTGAAGCGTCGGCTCGCCGCCCCCGCAGAATTCCGTGCCCGCGACGCCCAGTTCGCGCAGCTCGCGCATGAGCGCGCGGAACTTGTCGTCGGGCATCACGGTGCGCAGGTGTTCGTTTTCTTCACGATACTCGCACCACACGCAGTTCTGATTGCACACATACGTCGGATACACGATGGCCGTGCGGGGCGGCGGCATCTTGCCGTCCAGAATCATCCTCGCTTCCTGGTAATGCGTCAGAATCCGGTGTTGCAGGAGGTCGAATACGCTCTCGTTCTCGCGATCCCCGCTCATTGAGTCGATCCCATCCCGTTCTCCTTGCCCTTTCCGTGGAAATAGCCGACAAAGCTCTTGAGTCCGTGCAGTTTCGCGCGGACATCCGCAGCCGAACGGATGTTGAACAGCATCCGGAACATCTGCGCAGGGCGAAGGTAGAATCGCCGCAGCCCTTCATCGATAAGGGCGTTGATCTCCGCCACCGACAAGTCCGGCAGGCTGTGCGTCGCCACCTGTTCGTAGTTCTCGTCCACCCAGTCCCGCCACTCGTGGACTTCCAGCAAGCCGCTCTCCTTGGCCCATGC
>JAFGTL010000102.1 GCA_016934125.1 Candidatus Hydrogenedentota bacterium | reverse complement strand
GGGACACAAGCGCGGATTTGCGCGGTCAGGAGGGACGACATGCCAAATGGAGTCAAGATCTGGGCGGCGGCCGCGGTGTTGTGTGCCGCGATGTGGGGAGGATGCAGCATGTACCGCAGCGAACCGGGGGATGCGGCCGGAAAGCGGATGGTTCGGGCCCGGAAGGACGCGGCCCATCGTGCCCGGCGCATCATCTTCGACAACGACGGCAACGAGCCGGTGTACTACTGCGACGAGGCCACGCCAGAATGCCTGCTTGCCCAGCGTACGACGCCCCTCATCGGCTCGCAGGTGGACACGATCGTGTATTGCACGTGGAGTTCCGGCTTCAGCATCTTCACGCACAACACGAAGATCGGCGAGGTGTTCACGTGCACGGCCGAGGAGCCGGGCGGCAAGCGCGGGTTCTCGAAGAACAAAACGCAGGCCTTCCTCGATCAGGGGACCGATCCCCTCGAGATCGTCGTTGACTTCTGCCGCGAACACGATATCGAGGTGTTCTGGTCGATGCGGATGAACGACATCCACGACGGCTGGGGCGCATGGTACTCGCCGCACCTGTTCCCCAAGCTGAAGGAGGAACACCCCGAGTACCTCATGGGCACCGCGGAGAATCGGCCCGTGAACGGCAGTTGGACGGCCGTGGACTACGGCTGTCCGGAGATCCGCGACCTGGCGTTCCGCTTCATCGAGGAAGTCTGCCGCAACTACGATGTGGACGGCGTCCAGCTCGACTTCTTCCGCCACCTGACGTACTTCCGCGCCCACGCAATGGGCCAGCCGGTGGGACAGGAGGAACTGGATATGATGACGGACTTGATCCGGCGCGTGCGCGACATGGCCGACGAAGTCGCCGTGGAGAAGGGACACCCGATCCTGATCTCGGTGCGGGTGCCCGACTCCGTCGAGCTGTGCAGGGCGGTGGGCTTCGACATTGAGCGCTGGATGCAGGAGGATCTCATCGATATTCTCACGGTGAGCGGCTACTTCCGCCTGAACCCATGGGAAACGACGGTTGCTCTGGCCCACCACTACGACGTGCCGGTATGGCCCTGTCTGAGCGAGACGCGGGAGCGCGATGCGGAGGCGAAGAAGGCGCGGGCCTCGCTCGAGTGCTACCGGGCCCGGGCGATGAACGCCTGGAATGCGGGCGCGGACGGCATCTACATGTTCAATTACTTCAATCCCACGAGCCCGCTGTGGTGGGAACTGGGCGATCCCAAGACGCTCGAGCCGCTCGACAAGACCTACCTGACCGCCGCGCGCGGGTTCGGGAACGTCGACTTCTGGTATGAGGGCGGCGAGCGGTTCATGAACCGGTGCATCTTGTCGCCGAGCCGGACACGCAAGCTCGAGCCGGGCCGGGCGGAAGTCATCGAACTGAACGTGGGCGAGCGCCTGGGGGGCCAGCACGGCGTCAAGGCGACGCTACGCCTGCGGATCGCCGGGCTGGACAGCGCCGAGGGCCTGTCCGTGGCCTTGAACGGCACGGAACTCGAACCGGGCCCGAAGTCGGAGGCGTGGATCGAGTATGAGGTGGCGCCGGGCTGTGTGACGCAGGGCATCAACCGGATTCAGGTGACGCTGGCGGCTGGCGGCCCGGCGGGCGCGGTGCTCGAGGATCTCCTGCTCGACGTGCGGCACCCCAAGCCGTAGGCCGAGGCCGATAGGGCCGGGCTCAGTGGCTCCGGCCGGGCTGCTTACGCTTGTCGGCCTTCTGGAACTGGCGCATGCGCTCGTGGAACGCCTGGAGCGCGGCCTGCCGCTGCTCGTCGGAGGGGGGATTGGCGCCCGCGCAGAACAGGACGATCACCGTCGGGCGGTCTTCGTGGTGTTCGCAATACCGGCCGCACCGGCGCACCTCGCCGTGGTTGCACCGGCACTGGATGGCCATGATGGGCGGCACACTCGCCCGCCCGGGCTCGACAATGACGGAAGCCTGCTCGAACCGGAGGCAGAAGCGTTCCAGGAGCGGCCGCAGGTTAGCGTACTCGGCGATGACGGAACGGACGCGGGTGACGCCATCCGAATAGAGGGATGCCTCGAACCAGCCCGGCCCGAATTCGCCGCTAAGCCCTTGGCACAGATAGGCGACAGCCCGCTCCACTTCTCGGAATTTCGAGATCATGCCACCCTCCCTGTGCGCCCGCATCACGGGCGCCCCAGGTGCACCTATCTCCCGAGAACTCCGCCTCCCGGCTCTCCGCAGCCCCGCGAAGTGCCCGTCGGGGCGGAAAAACGCTGCCCCGCTCGCCCTATTATACCATAACGCCGCGAGACGCCGGACGCCGCCCCGGAGGCCGGCAGAGGGCCCAACGGGGAGCGCGGCTAGGGCTCGTCCTTCCGTTCGAGTTCGGCCTGCCGAACCGTCCGCTGCCAGGTGCGCTGCTTACGCCCGAACAGGATCCCCACGTAGAGCGGGATCTTCCAGAGCAGAAATGCCGGCACGGCAAGCAGATAGAGCCAGACGCGCGCCGGTGCGCGGCTGATGGCCAAGCCCGCGATGACGTGGACGGCCGTGCCCGCTGCGCAGCACGCCGCCAAGGGCAGCCACACCGGCCGGAGAGCGAAAGTCAGCACGAGGAGGAGGGCCTGGGCCATGACGAGCAGGCTGAGCGGCGGCACGAGCAAGTCGAGCAGGGCATCCAGAAACCGCCATTTCCGGTGTATGGCGAAGGCGCGCAGGAGAACGGGGACGAACCGCTTGCTCAGTTGGAAGCGGCCCGATTCCCAGCGCCGGCGCTGGGTATCGGCCTCGCGCCGCGCAGCGGGCATTTCCGAGGTGAGCACCGCGTCCGGGTTGTAGCGCACGGTGTAGCCGTCCAGCAGCAGGCGGGTGGAGAGTTCCATGTCCTCTACGATCGAGTGGGCCGGCCACCCGCGCTCCAGCAGAATCCCGGTGCGGAAGGCCATTCCGTTGCCCTTCAGGCCGGAGGAGCCGCCGAGGCGATCGCGTCCGCACGCGCGGACGTGGTTCATGAGCGCGAATCCCGCATACGTCAGCGCGGTTCGCCAATTCCGGCCCGGATTCGACACGCCGTCGAACGTCTGCAATATCGAGACGCCGGCACGCGACATGCTCGCGGAGACCTCCTCGAGGAACCGGCTGTCAGCGTGGGTATCGGCGTCGATGATGGCGACGACGTCGAAGGGGCGGACGAGGCCGTCGTGGGTTGTGAAAAACCAATCGAGGGCCTGGCCCTTGCCGCGCTTGTCCGGGACGTGGCGTTCCACGACGGTGGCGCCGGCGTTGCGTGCCGCCGGGGCGGTTTCATCGTCGCAGTTGTCCGCGATGACGAACACCGCGAACCGATCCTGCGGATACCGGACGTCGAGCAGCGTCGCCACGGTGCCGGCGATCTGGAGTTCCTCATTGTGGGCGGGGATGACGACGGCCATGGACTGGGGCGGCGCGCCGGGCTCGGCCGGCTTCCTGTACGCAACGGCTGCGAGGGTGACGAGGACGAGGTAGCCGGTGACGGCAAGCAGGTAGGCGAGGACGGCGAGAAGGCAGATATCGAGAGCAAGCATGATGCGATCAGCCTTCCTTGGCCAGGAGATCCTGGAACAGCTCGGCCATCCGGCGGGCATTCGCCTCGTTGTCGTAATCGGCGGCCACCCGGCGCCGTCCCCGGCGCCCGAGCTTCGCGCGCAGTTCCGGATCCTCGAGCACGCGCTCCAGTTGATCCGCCAGTTCCTTCCGGGCCGACGCGGCGACGAGGATGCCGTTGTATCCGTCGGTGATCAGTTCCGGGATGCCCGTGATGCGCGTCGCAATACAGGGCACGCACGTGGCCATGGCCTCCATGAGCACTACCGGCAACCCTTCGGCGAAGCTGGCCAGCACGAACACGTCGGCCCGGTTGTAGTACTCCTGAATGGCATCCTGGCCGACGGCCCCTGCAAGCGTCACCGCGTCTGCGAGGTCGAACTCGTGGCGGGCGTGTTCGAGGGTGCCGCGGTCGGGCCCGTCGCCGACGAGCGTCAGGTGGAAGGCCACGCCCCGGAGTTTGAGTTCACGGCAGGCTTGAAGCAGCACCTGCTGTCCCTTGGCCGGCACCAGACGGCCGACACACAGGATCTCGGGCACGGCATTCTCGGGGGCGGGCCGGGGCTTGAACGCGTCAACGTCGACGCCGCACCGTACGATATGGAGCCGCGCCCACTCCTGAGGCGGCGTCACCCGCATCAATTGGCTCCGGCAGTAATGGCTGATGCACCGGACGAAGACCGCCCGCTTCACCTTCTCGGCGAGCAGGTTGGCGTCCACGTTGTAGAACACGTCGGGCCCGTGAACGCTCATGCTGTAGGTGATCGTCCCGCCCGCCGCGGCGATCATCGCCACCGTTGCCGAGGGGTTGGCCAGGTGCACGTGCACGTGCCCGATCCCCTGGGCCGTCATCCAGTCCAGCAGCAGCACCGCGCCGGCCCAATAGGCCGCCCGCTTGGCCACGGGCACGCGCCCTTGCCGGGCCAGGCGGGCCCAGGTCACGGCCATTCGCAGGTAGGCGCGCGGATTCCTCGCCAACACCCGCGCCTGGGCGGCGATCAGGCGCCCAACGCCGGCCGTTTTCATGTAGAACGTCTGGGCCGCTTCGACCTTCTCGGTGAGCGTCATCCGATCGAGGTGTTCGGGCTTCCGGGCCGACGCGGTCTTGACGGTAAGGCCCAAGGCCCGAACGGCCTGGATCTCCCGGAAGATGAAGGTGTGCGAGATGGCCGGATACTCGCTGACGAGGTAGGCGATGGCTCGCTGCTCCATAGTGCGGTGGCCTTCCTCCCTCCGTTGCCGCGTGCAGTCCGCGCGTGCCACGCACAACGCGCCCGCCGCGCAAGATGCGATTATTGTATCATGGCGGGCTCGCGGAGACGAGGCGTGCCGCGGCGCATGCGCGTAACGTGCGCATCTGGCGCGCGGCGTGCACGGAATCCGGGGGAATCTTGACACGTCGGGTGTCCGTGTGGTCGAATTCAGCCTCTGGACAACCGAGGAAGAACCATGAACAAGTACGAAACCATCCAGTATCTCCTGGACAAATGCATCGTGGCCGTCGTTCGCGCCGATACGGGCGGCGATGCCCTCGTCAACGTCGTTCACGCCGTCGCCGAGGGCGGTGTCCACTGCATTGAAGTGACGATGACGACGCCGGGCGCGCTCGACTGCATCAAGACGGCCTCCGAGCAATTGGCCGGGGCGGACGCGCTGTTGGGCGTGGGCACGGTACTGGACGCTGAAACCTGCCGGATGGCGATCCTGGCGGGGGCCGAGTTCGTCGTGAGCCCGAACCTGTCCGTGCCGGTGATTCAGATGGCCCGGCGCTATGGCAAGCCGGTGATCTGCGGCGCTTACACGCCCACGGAGATCCTGGCCGCGTGGGATAACGGCTCCGATCTCGTCAAGGTGTTCCCGGCCAGCGTGGGCGGCCCGGACTATCTCAAGGCCATCAAAGGCCCGCTGCCCCAGATTCCGCTCGTGCCGACGGGCGGCGTCAACCTCGACACGGCGGCCGACTTCCTGAAGGCCGGGGCATCCGCCCTCGCCGTAGGCGGCAATCTGGTGGACAAGAAGCTCATGGCGGCCCGTGACTTCGCCGGAATCACCAAGAACGCGCGCGCTTTCGCCGAGGTGATACGTGCAGCGCGGGGATAGGGGTGCACACATGTGGGCGCTCGGGTATTGGGTTGCCATGGTTGTCATCGGCGTGGCGGCAGCCATTACCGTGTTGGCCGCGGCGCGCCGGAGCGTGCGGGCCGAGAAGGAGGAGCGCCCGGAGCCCGCGTTCTACGTGACGAGCACCATCGACGGCGAACGCCAGCCCTGCCTGTTCTCGGCCGCGGAGAGCGGCACGCCGCGCCCCCTGCTCGTGGCGCTGCATCCGTGGAGCCACGGCTTCAACACATACGGCGACACGTCGGCCTGGCAGGAGGAAGCCCGGAAGCGCAACTGGCACTGCCTGCACCCCGATTTCCGGGGCCCGAACTGGACGCCGGAGGCGTGCGGCTCCGCGAAGGCCCGGCAGGACGTGCTCGACGCGATCGACTACGTGATCGAGCGGTTCGAGGTGGATGAAGGCCGGATCTATGTGGCCGGCGGATCGGGCGGCGGGCACATGACACTCGTCATGGCGGCCCACGCGCCGGATCGGTGGGCGGCCGCGTCGGCGTGGTGCCCGATCACGGACTTGGCCACCTGGCACGCGGAATGCCGCGCGGCGGATCGGAAGTACTGGAAGGATATCGAGGCGGTGGTGGGCGGCCCTCCGGGCTCATCGGCCGGAATCGACGAGGATCTCCGCTTTCGCTCGCCGGTTCATCACCTGGCGGCGGCAACGGATCTGCCCGTGGACATCAACACGGGGATCCATGACGGCCACGACGGCTCCGTGCCCATTCACCACGCCGTGGACGCATTCAATGCGATCGCCGCGGCGTTGGGCTCTCCGCAGGTGGCCGAGGAGGAACTCGCCACGCTGTCCGAGGAGCAGCCCCTGGGCACCCAGGAGGAACAGGATTCCGCTTACGGCCGCGCCATCCACCTCAGACGCTATGCGGGGGCATCGCGCCTCACCGTGTTCGAGGGCGGGCACGAAGCCCTGGTTGCCACGGCGTGCGCGTGGCTCGAAACCCATCGCCGGTGACGCGCTCGGACGCGCCGGCGCCGTATCTGGTAAACTGGACGGGATTGGACAGCATCATCCGGAGTACGTTGCATGATCGAGAAGACGTTCACCGCATCGGACGGCCTGCAACTCTTTGAGCGCCGCTGGGCGCCCGAGGGCCAGCCCCGCGCCGCGGTGGTTATTGTCCACGGATACGGACACCACTGCGGGAGTTTCGCCGAGGTGGCCGCCCGGCTCACCGCGTGCGGCTACGCGGTGTTCGCCTTCGATCAGCGCGGCTTCGGCAAATCCGAGGGCAAACGCGGCTACATCGCCTCGTTCGATCAGACGCTCGCCGATCTCGACACCTACCTGGCCCACATCACGGCCGATGTGGCCGGGCTGCCCCTGTTTCTCATGGGACACAGCTACGGCGGGTTGGTGCTCGGCATCTACGTGGCCACGCGGCAGCCTGCCGTCCAGGGCCTGGTGTTCAGCAGTCCGCTCATGAAACTGAGCGACGACATCTCGCCGCTGTT
>JAFGTL010000101.1 GCA_016934125.1 Candidatus Hydrogenedentota bacterium | reverse complement strand
CCCGGCGCCGGCTCCAGTTCGTACAGCGTGATCGTCGGCCCCCGCGTGACGTCGGTCACGCGGGCCTCGATCCCGAACGTCAGCAGCCGCTCCTCGAGCAGCGCACTCGTCTTCAGCAGTTGATCCCCGATTTCGAGGGAAGCCCCCTCCGGCGGCGGATCGAACAAGTCGAGGGAAGGGCAGGTGTATCGCTTCGGATACACGTAGTCGGGGGGCAACTCATCCATGTACGCGTTCTTCCGGCGCGGCAACGGCGGCTTCCGGTTTCCCCGGGCCGCCGGAGCCCCCGGCTCGCCAGCGGCGGATTCCTCCGCGGCCTCCTCAGATGCCTCGGCCGCCCCATCATCCGGTTCCACGGCCTCGGCACGGGCCGAGTCCGGCTCGACAGCCGGCACCTCGTCGAAGGGGAACTCCTCTTCGCGCTCCTCCCGCAGTGCCTGGGAATCCGCCGGCCCGGGGCGAATTCTGATCCGCGGCGGCTCCACTTCTTCGATCGGGAACTCCGCCTCGTCGTCGCGGGCGTCACGGCCCGGGGCCTTCTTCCGGCTGGCCATGGCCTGCCGGGCCAAACGGCCCATCGCGCCGAGCGCGTGTGCCGTGGCCCGCAACACCAACACCGCCACCACCCGCAACCGATCGAGGAGCCGCACGAACAGGAACTCCGTCGACAGCAGCACCCCCACGACCGTTACCGTCAGGGCGATCACGTTGGCGCCGATGATCCCGAAGTGGCGCAGCACCACATCGCCGAAGAACGCCCCGATCATCCCACCCACCGGCACCGCTTGCGCACCCGCTTCCGAGGCCGACGCGAAATCCACATGCAGCAGCGAGGCCACGCCGAAGACAACCAGCATCAGCCCGGCCGCCCGCGCCGCAAGGCGATCCAACGTGCCGTGACGGATCAGGATGCCTCCCCACACCCCCGTGATGCAGTACACCGCATGCGCCGCGCCCCCAAGGAGCATGCACAGGAATCCCGCAACCATCGCCCCCGGCCACCCGAGAAGATTGTCCACCTCCGACATGCCATCCAGGGGACGGCGGATCCGGCCTTGGTAGCCGTCGGTGACGAGGGCGAGAAAGAGCAGCATGGTGAGCCCAAGTACGCATACGCCCATGATTTCCGAACGCCGTTCTCTGGAAATCCGCGTGCCAGTGCTCATCTTCCCCACCCGGAA
This sequence comes from Candidatus Hydrogenedentota bacterium, assembly GCA_016934125.1. GTDB lineage: Bacteria > Hydrogenedentota > Hydrogenedentia > Hydrogenedentales > SLHB01 > JAFGTL01. Next base: position 5,530 of record JAFGTL010000101.1, on the reverse strand, counting down.
ACAGTAGACATGCCTCTAACTAAACGCCATTCTATCAGAGATGAGCCCGGGTTGCAACAAAATATTGTGTCCCAACCATACACACCATACCCTCCCTTGGGGCCTCGCGCCGTGACTAGTGCCTCAAGCCCGACGCACCAATGGGATCTTACCATAATTCCGCCGCCCCAGAGTGCGAATTTCAATCAAACCTATCCTTCTCAGGCGAGAATGGGGGTGGGGTCCGCGGGGCGATGCCGGCCGCGCCGGCCTCCCGGACATGCGGCTAGCCCAGCGTGTCGAACAGCCGGCTCCGCCTCGGGACCTCGACGCTCGGCACGGCTTCTTGGAGGACGGGCGGATACACGATGTGGATAGGGCCTTCGCGCTGGCCCCGGAACCATCGGGCCAGTTCGTCCATGCCCTCCGCGCCCGCTTCCCAGGCGGGAAGCCAGAGTTGCGCACAGGCCTCCCGCAACACCGATGCGTCCTTCGCATAAGTCCACGGCAGGATCTCGAAGTCCTTGCCCGGTTCGCGGCCCGCCCTGCGGGCCCCTTCCCGGATGCCGGCGGCGTCTTCGGTGCCGCTCGCGTCGATCAGGGCGGTCACCTCGCGCCGGGCCAGCAGGCGATGCACCATGTTCGCGATGTTGGCCGCGCGGAATGTGACGGACTGAATCAGTTGATCGCGCGGCTCGATTCCCGCCTCTTCCAGGGCCCGCAGGTAGCCGCGCCGCCGCTCGAGTCCCGGCTGGTATCCGGAAAACGCCTTGAGCATGGCGATGTGCTTGTGCCCGCGGTCGATGAGGAACCTCGTGCACAGGTACGCGCCTTCCTCATAATCGACCACCGCACAACTGCACTCGGGAAAGCTGTATAGACGGCCGAACGCCACGTAGGGTTCGCCCCACCGGTGAATCCGCTCGATCGTGGTGTCGTCCAGCGCCAGGGGGCCGGCCACCATGCAGGCCCGATACAACTGCTCCCAGAGGCCCCGTGCGTAGTCCTTGCGGTGCCCGGAATCCTCGGAATCCGGGCTGATGTCGAAGCAGATGTACTCGCCCTGCGAGCCGAACACGCGGATGAGCCGGCCGAACAGCCACAGGAAGAAGTCCTGGCTGAGGGGCGCCTCGGAGAGCGGGGCGGGCAGCGTGATGCCTACGCAGTTCGCCTTGGCGCTCCGCAGGCTACGCGCGCCGATGTGTGGATGATAGCCCACCCGCTGGATGATCGCCTGAACCCGCTCGCGCGTGGCCCGGCTCACGCCCGACTTGCCGTTCAGCACATGGCTGACCGTCTTGACCGACACGCCCGCTTCCCGGGCGATGTCCGTCATGGTCCACTTCCTTGCCTCGTCTGGTTTCACTGCTCGCTCCCGGCCGGAAGCCTTCTGTGCCCCGGGTGATTCTATACTGCGCGGCCCCCCCGCGGTCAAGAAGTAATCGGCCCACCGGGGTTGTTATCGTGAGTGGACGACCACAAGGGATTGTGTTCAGCGACGGCGGAGGGCGCATATAAGGGTTTGTCTTCAAAGGGTAAAGGTTTACCCTCCTGCCTTCTGGGCCGTCTCAGGCTCCTTCGGCGGTGTTCGCCCGGCCGGCCGTGGCAAATTACGCATTATTCCCTTGATTCACGAGGTTTTTGAGCCGAAAAGAGAACGGGCGTCAAGCGTCGTTGAAAGGGGTTGACAGGGCACCTCCTTCGTGGTAGACTACAGGTAAACGATTACCTTTCGTGATCGAGGACTCGTCAAAAACAGAGACAGAGGAAAGAGAGGAGACGCTATCATGAGGAAGAGAGGCTTCACCCTGATCGAGTTGTTGGTCGTCATCGCCATCATCGGGATCTTGGCGGCGATCCTGCTTCCGGCGCTGGCCCGGGCGCGCGAAGCGGCGCGGCGTGCAAGCTGCGCGAACAACCTCAAGCAATGGGGCCTGGTGTTCAAGATGTTCGCCAACGAATCCAAGGGCGAGAAGTGGCCCACCGTCATGGCCGCCCAGGAAGACCTGTACGACTGCGACGATCCGGCCTTTGCCGTCACGCACCCCGATGACGCGAAACTGGCTGGTGGTCCCAACATCGACCAGGTCTATCCCGAGTACCTGACCGACGCGAACATCATTGTCTGCCCGTCCGACTCGGAGCACACCACCGATGACATGATCAGTCCCGTGGACGGACAAACCGAGATCTGGCGGCCCTGTGACGATGGCGACCGCGGCAAGTGGTTCGTGGACTCCAGCTACACCTATTACGGCTGGGCCTTCGACATGAACGACAACGATGACCCGCAGCTCGACATCGGCAGCCTGCTCAGTCTCGGCACGACGATCATGGCCCCGGCCCAGATGGCCTACACGATCTGGTATCTCTATGACTCCGGCGACGTCGCCAACGCCGACAAGGACATTGACGTGCTGGCTCCGGGCCTGCTGGTCGGCCAGCCCATCGGCAACGGCGGCGGCACCATGGTGCTGCGCCTTCGCGAGGGCATCGAGCGCTTCATGGTCACCGACATCAACAACCCGGCCGCCACGGCCATCGGCCAGAGCGAGTTGTGGGTGATGTGCGACCTCGTGACCACGGATACGCAGCTCTACAACCACATCCCGGGCGGCAGCAACGTCCTCTACATGGACGGCCACGTCAAGTTCATGAAGTACAGCGATGCGGCCGACGCGCCGGCGCCGGTGAACAGCGGCGTTGCCGAATTCCTCGGCTTCATCACCATGGCTGAATTCTAGTAACCCGAACGAGGGGTTCTTTCCCTGCCAATCCCCCCGATCCCCGGCCCGTCCCCCGCGGGCCGGGGATCACCGTTTGAGGGGCGCTTCGGCGTGGATTGTGTAGACGATGAATGGCCCGGATGACTTGGCCCCGGGAAGGTTGAATCGGGCAACGGCAGACTCAGTCGAAGGAGACGAACATCCGGTTCGGCTTCTGGAGTTCCGTATCGGGCACCCGCTCCCTCAGCACCGGCGGATACACCACCTGGCACGGCTCCCTGCGCTCGCCGTGCACCCACTTGGCCAGCTCTTCCAGTCCTTCGGACGCGGCTTCCCGCACGGGAAGCCACAACTGGCCGCAGGCCTCCCGCACCACCGCGCCGTTTTCCGCATACGCCCACGGCACGATCTCCACGTCCTTGCCCAAGGCGCGGCCCGCCCGCTGGCATCCGGCCCGGAGGGCCGACGCGTCCTCCATCCCGCTCGAATCGATCAGCGCGGTCACGTCGCGGTGCGCGAGCAGACGGTGCACCATGTTGGCGATGTTGTTCCGGCTCAGGCTCACCGACTGGACGAGCCGTTCCTCCGGCTCGAGCCCGGCCTCGCGGAGCGCGCGCTCGTACCCCCGGGAACGCTCCGCGCCCGGCTGGTATCCGGCAAACGCTTTCAGCATGGCCACGTGCCGGTGTCCCCGATCCAACAGGTACTTCGCGCTCAGGTAGGCCCCCTGCTCGTAGTCCACCGTCGCGCAACTGCACGCCGGCAGGCTGTCCAGCCGCCCGAATACCAGGTAGGGTTCCCCCGACGCGTGGATGCGTTTCACCGTGCTGTCGTCGCACGCAAGGGGCCCGGCTATCACGCACGCCCGATACATCTTCTCCCAGAGCCCCCGGGCGTAATCCGTCTTCACCGGCGCCCGGTGCGGCGTCAGATCGAAGCAGATATACTCGCCCCGCGAGGCGAACAGCCGGAACAGCCGCACGAAGAGCCACATGAAGAACTCTTCGCTCAGCGGCACCTCCTCCAGCGGCGCGGGCAGCGCGATCCCGATGCAGTTCGCTTTCGTCCCGCGCAGGTTGCGCGCGCCGATGTTCGGGTGATAGCCGACCCGCTCGATGATGCGCAGCACCCGGGATCGTGTCTCCTCGCTCACCCCGAGCTTGCCGTTCACCACATGGCTTACGGTCTTGGCGGACACGCCGGCTTCGTCGGCGATGTCCACGATCGTCCACTTCTTGTGCTTGTCAGGTCGAGCCATGCTCACACACTCGCATCAGGGCCTTCGCGGCGGCGCCGACACCGGGCCCGGCGGGGAGGCGTGAGGGGGCCGAGGGTAAACCTTTACCTTCCGGCCGACAGAAAACCTGTACACACCCTACCGGGAACTCGACGTCAGGAAGCCTTCTTCTACTGTCAGTATAGCACAGTTTCCCGATAATTTGCGACAAAAAACCGCTCCATTCCCCTCAGAACCGAGCGGAGGCCCGGGTGAGGTGGGTGGCCGGCCCAGGAAGGGGTAAACGATTACTACCGCCCGCCGCGTGCCTGGCCCGCGCCGGGAACTGCGCCGGCCCTTCGCTTCTCCGCCCGAAAATGGCATACTACAGCCCATTCCTGTGGCCAACGGGCATGGGGGACACACGCGCGCAGGCGCCATGTCCCGCGTATGGAGATAAGAGCATGTCGAAGACAACCGATGTTTGCGTCAAGGCCGCCTCCCTGTTCTTCCTTCCCGTCGAGACACGGGTTCCCCTCAAGTTCGGAACCGAGACGCTCACCCATGTGACGTGCGCCCGCGCGCGGATCGCCGTCGAGCGCGCCGATGGACATGCCGCCGAAGGCTGGGGGGAGACTCCGCTCAGCGTTCAGTGGGTGTGGCCCAGTGCGCTGCCTTACGAGGAACGCCACGCCGCCCTGAAGACGCTCTGCCAGCGGCTGGCCGCGGCATGGGCATCCTTCCCGCTGACGGGCCATCCCATGGAGATCGGACGCGCCTTTCAGGACGGGCCGCTTCGCGACCTCCTGGCCGATCTCAACCGGGAGCGCGCCGGCGCTGAACCCATGCCCTGGCTCGCGGCGCTCGTGTGCTGCTCCGCCTTCGACATCGCCCTCCACGACGCCTACGGCGTGATGCACGACCTCCCCGTCTACAACACGTACACGGCCGAGTACATGAATGCCGACCTTGCGGCGTATCTCACGCCCGCCGACGGCGCCGATGTCTCGTTCGCCGGGGAGTATCCGGCCGACTACCTCGTGTTCCCCCGGCCCGATCGCCTGCCCGCCTGGCACCTCGTGGGCGGCAAGGATCTCGTGGAGGCTTCCGAGTTGACGGGCGCGGAACCCGACGACGGATATCCCGTGCTGCTCGCGGATTGGATCGAGCGGGACGGGCTGAACTGCCTCAAGGTGAAGCTGCGCGGCAACGACGCGGCATGGGACTATGCGCGGCTGGTTGCTGTCGGCCGGCTCGCCATCGAGGGCGGCGTCGACTGGCTCACCACCGACTTCAATTGCACCGTCACCGCACCCGCCTACGTGAACGATATCCTCGATCGGCTCGTCATCGAGCACCCGCGTATCTACGGCATGATCCTCTATGTCGAGCAGCCGTTCCCCTATGCCCTCGAAGAACACCGGATCGACGTGCACGGCGTATCCGCCCGCAAGCCCCTCTTCATGGACGAGAGCGCCCACGACTGGCATCTCGTCAAGCTCGGGCGATCGCTCGGTTGGACGGGTGTCGCCCTCAAGACCTGCAAGACGCAGACAGGCGCCCTGTTGACGCTGTGCTGGGCCAAGGCCCACGGCATGACGCTCATGGT
>JAFGTL010000100.1 GCA_016934125.1 Candidatus Hydrogenedentota bacterium | reverse complement strand
TGCGCAACGCTCACCCATTGGGTGGTTGTGTGGCCGAGCGGAAGTCGCACACCGCCAGCGACTTCGGACGCGCCGCCCTTCGCTACCAGACGTTCTGGGTTGAAGTGGCGTTCATACCTTCTCCACAATGGGGCGGACGCCCGGGATCGATCCGGGCCGTCCAACACGGGGAGCAGGCATGGCATCGGCGGGAAGGGACAAACGCGCGTGCAGGGGCCGGGTGCGCGCGCTGGGCGTATGCGTGCCGGTGCTCGTATTGGCCATCGGGGCCGTATACGGCCACGTGGTGCAGCAGTGGCGAGCGGGCGCGACGCCCGGCATGTTCGACGTCGGCCACTACTTCGTGCCCATGGGCCATCTCCTCGGCCACAGCCTGCACAACGGCGAGGCGCCCCTGTGGAATCCGTTGTCCTTCTGCGGCATGCCGTTCGCCGCCAATCCCCAGGCCGCCGCGTTCTATCCCCCCCACGTCGTCCGCAGCCTGATCACGCGCTCGCCCACCCCGCTCGATACGTATTTCGGGATGATGATCGTCATGGCCCTTCACGTCCTGGCGGCGGGCACCGGCACGTTCTTCCTGGCCCGCAGCCACCGAATGGGTTACGCGGCCTCGCTCGCCGCGTCGTTCGCGTTCATCTTCAGCGTCGCCTTCACGCGGCGCGTCCTCGCCTACCACTACGTGCCGAGCGTGGCCTGGCTGCCCTTCATCCTCATCGCCGTGCGCTCGGGCACGCGTGCGCCCGGGACACGGGCGAAACTGCTGTTCGCCATCGGCGCCGGGCTGCTGCTGGCCCTGTCCATCCTGGCGGGTTTCGTGCAGATCGAGCCGTATCTGGTGCTGTTCGTGGCCGCATATGCCGTATTGTCGCGCGTGTGTTCGCTGACGCGGGAGGACATCCACGAGCCGCGGGCTATTGCGCGCGCCCTGGCCGTGGATGCCGGGTGGCTCGCCGTGGCCCTCGTGATCGCCGGGCTGGCGTGCGCGGCCCTGTTCGTGCCCGCCATGGAGTTGTCGGCCCTCACTTCACGGGCGAAGGCGGGCGAGGCCGTCATCGGCGAGATGGCCCTCGTGCCCTCGCAGGTGATCCTGAGCCTGTTCGGCCGGCCCTCGGGCGCAGTCCAATTCGGCCTGGGCTACTTCAAGGCGGCCGGAATCGGCGCCTACGTGCTCGCCGTGGCGGCGTTCTTCGGCCGGCGGCGGCGTGACGCCTTCCTGTTCACCGCGCTGTTGCTGCTGTTCTTCGATTGCAGCCTCGGCCTGTCCCATCCCGTGGCGCGTCTGGTGGACGCGCTGGCGCCGTTCCGTATGCAGCATCCGCAGCGGGCGTTCCTGTTCGCCTGCCTGCCCTTGGGCCTGCTGGCGGGCCTGGGCGTCGAGGCGGCGTCCGGAGCGGCCGGGGCCGGCGTTGTACGCTCGAAACGCCGCTGGTGGTACGCCGCAGCCGTCGCCGCGAGCGGCGCCGTGTTGATCGCCCTTTCGCAACTCGGCCTGGCCGATCCGCTCGTTCACGTGCCGGCGGTGATCGCCGTGGGGGTGTTGGCGGCGCCGTGGCTGGCCCGGCCGCGCCTCACGCGAGGCATTCTGGCAGGACTTGTGTTCGTCGAGTGCCTGTTGTGGAACCTGGCGCTCATTCCCGAGTATCTGGACGGGGTGGATCGCATCGACATCCGCCGCGAATCGGCCGCGGCGCCGAGCCGCCTCGACGGTAACCGGAGGACGTGCGAACTGACGCCGAACCGCCACCTGCTTTCGTTGCGCCCTGCGGTAAACGGTTACGATCCGCTCTACCTGCGGCCCGTGTGGGAACTCATCACCCCGCCCGAGTTCTCGGCCGTCTACGAGCGTGTCTTGGGCGCCGAGGACGTGGTGAGCGATAACCTCCGGGCGCCCCTGCTGCTCAAGCGCTCGTTCTGGCTGACGCGCACCGCGGTGCGCGGGGCGCTGCCCGGCCCCGCCGACGCATTTCCCCCTACGACGACGGTGTTTGTCGATACGGAGGGCCCGCTCCCCCTGCCGGAGACGGCCCGCGATCAGGTGCCGGGCCGGTGCGTGTCCGACGCGGCCGAGCGGGTGCCCTTGCCGCCGCCCCGCCAACGGAACCTCATGGCGGTGCCGGGGGCGGATGGGACGGCGGCGTGGAGTGTCGAGTTGCCTGAAGATGGGCCGGTACGGCACTCCGCACTCGTGGTGCGATACGCATCGATGTCGGATGCCCGGATGCGGGTGCACATGCCCGAGCCGGACACGCCGCACGCGAACCTGGTGGGCGCGCAATCGTTGAGGGCGACGGGCGGGGCCGTCGCCGAGGTTGAGGTGCCCTTGCCCGAGCTCGGTACGGCCCGGGTGGAACTGGCCGTCGAACCGGCCGGCGCGGACTCGGGATTCCGGCTGGTGGGCGCGTTCCTGCTCCGGGATCGCGCGGATGAGGACGGCCTGATCCGGGTGGTATCGCGCACGATGAACACGGCCGAACTCGATGTCGGCCCCATCGACGGCGATCGGGTGCTCGTGTTCCTGGACGCGGCCTATCCGGGCTGGCGGGCCACGGTGGATGGCGAGCGTGTCGAGGTGCTCACCGTGGACAATGCGTTCAAGGGGGTGCATCTCGGCCCGGGCCGGCACCGGGTGCGGTTCACATTCCACTCCCCTTCGGCCGCGGCAGGCATGGCCGTGTCCATTTCGGCGTTGGCGGCGGTGAGCGTGGCGCTCGCGTGCTTGGCGATGACGCGCCGGAAGCCGGGCGCCGCGTAACGCGCCCGGCCTTCCCCGCGCCTATGCCATCCGGCGGCCGCCCACGAAGGATGCGCGCACCGTGGCCTTCCAGGGCGAGGCCGACTTGTCTACGTCGAACGCGACGAACTCGGCCGTCATGCCCACCTTCGGCGACACGAAGGCGTGGCGCAGGCCGAACAGCCGTGCGGGAATCGTCGAGGCACACGCAAACGCCTGTTCGATGGTGAGATCCGTCACGCACGCGGCATTCACGACGCCCTGGAGAAGCCCGAGCGAGCTTCCTGCGAGCAGTTCCGTCCCGCTGAGGCACACGCGGCCGGATCGCAGCATCTCGACGGGCTGGCCCATGAGATCGTACTTGCCCGGCTTCAACCCGGCGATGTGGAGCACGTCCGACGTGAGAATGGTGCGGGCAGGGCCCTTCACGCGCACGAAGGTCTTGAGTGCGGCCCGCGGCAGGTGTTCGAGGTCGGGGATGAGGGACGCGCTGAGCCGATCCTCGGCGAGTTGCGGCCACAGGGGATTCACGTGACGGGGGATCTCGGCCTTCATGCCGTTTCCGAGGTGGGTGCTCAACTGGGCACCGGCCCCCACGGCCTTGGCGATGGCCTTCTCATCGGCATAGTGGTGGCCAATGGACACCACGACGCCCCGCTTCCGCAATGCCCGGATGAAGGCCATCGCGCCGGGCACTTCCGGGGCCAGGGTGACATAGAGGATCCGGCCGCCGGCCGCCTTCATAAAGCGATCGAACTCGCGCACGCTCGGTTTGCGGACATGGGCCTTGGGGTGGGCGCCCCGCGGCCCGTCCATGGGCGAGATGTAGGGGCCTTCCAGGTGGATGCCCGGGATCGCGCGCGCTACGGTGCGATCCTGCCGCGCCTCGGCCAACACGCGGCAGCCGTGCTCCATCTCGTCCTGGCTTCCCGTGATCAGCGTCGGGATCCAGTGCGACACGCCCTGCGCGGCGAGCAGATCGGCCACCTTGCGGACATCGGCGGTGGTGACTTTGCTGCCCTGCAAGTCGACGCCGCCGTATCCGTTCACCTGGATGTCGAACAGCGTTGGCGCGATGATGGTGTCCGTCGAGCCGACGTCAGCCCCGCCGCCCCCCATGCGCTTGACCTTGACGACTTTGCCGGCGCGGACCACCACGTCGGACGCCCAAGATTCTCCCAGTAACACGCCTCGAACCGTGAACTCGTCTTTCCCTCTTGACACCGCCGCTCCCTCCTGACGTTCCCTCAAGTTCCTCCCATCATACCGATTCGGCGTACAGGACTAAAACCGGCGGCGCGGACTGGCGCCGCCGCGTCAACGCCGCCGTCGGCGGCCCAGCGCCTTGGAGATCTCCGCGGCCACCCGTTCGCCGAGGAACGCGGATCCGTTCTCCGTGAAATGGACGTCCGCGGGGCGCTGGTATGCGCCCAAGTCCCCGACCACCGCGCCGTAGAGATCGTCGGTGGGCACATGCTGCTCTTTCATAACGGCCGCAGCCGCGACGTTATAGCGCGCCGCGTCGCCGGCGACGCGATGCCTGGCGCCCTCCGGCACCGGCGTCGTGCTGGCCCAGATCAGCTTGGCCTTGGTGCGCTTCAACCGCTGCACAAGGGCGTCGAGGTTCCTCTCGTACTGATCGATAGGCACGCGGTTCTCGCCGTCGGGCTCGGTTGCGCGCCAGAGATCGTGGAGGCCCCAGTTGAAGTGAATGACGTCCCAATGCCCGGTGCCGAGCCAGTCCTCGATCTGTTCGAGCCCGCGCGTCGTCGGGCCGCCATTCACCGGAATGCGGAGCACGTTGGCGCGGCCCGCGAGCAGTTCCCTCACCACCGGCGTATACCCAATCGAGATCGAGTCGCCGATGATGAGCACGCGCGGCAAAGCCGGATCCTCCTCGACGTAGGCGAACGCGGCCGAGCCGCGAAAGTCCTGCGGCACCCGCTGTTCCCACGCGGCCCGGGCGACGGCCGGATCGGGCGGCTCCGGGCGCCCGCGCACCGTGGCGCATCCGGCCAGTACGACGAGGGCGATCGAACTGGCGCCCATCGCGGCCACCCAACCCAACCGGCGTGTCTTGCGTTCCATGGCTCCTCCCTTTCCTACGGTGTATCTGCGGCCCGCCTCCCGGCACGCCGTTATCTGCGGGATAGGCCCTTATAGCACACGGCGGCCCGCCGGGGCACGGCAGCCTTGGATCCGGCGCGCGGCTCTGCTAGAACCAATGCGCGTCGCGGCCGGGGAACGGCCGGGCGGCCCGCCACACGACGGGAGTACACCTGCAATGAACCGCATCGAACGCATGGAGCGCGTGAAGGCCGGGCGCGCACCCGATCGCACGCCTTTTGTGCCCTCCATTTACGAGCACGGCGCGACGGTGCTGGGCCGTAGCCCCGGCGAGGTGTCCCGCGACGCCGGGTTGATGGCGGAGGCCGCCCTCGAGTCGTATCGAGCGTACGGGCACGATCTCGTCACGGTGGGCATCGACATCTACAACATCGAAGCCGAGGCGTGGGGGTGTCCGGTGAGTGGCGGCGAGGGCTCGTCGATTCCGGGCATCGTGAGCCATCCCCTCGCCGACGCGGGCGTGCTCGAGCCGGAGCGCCTCGTGGCGCCCGCGCCGGGTGCCGGCAACCGGCTGGGCCTGTTCGTGGACGCGGTGGGCCGGGTGGTGCGCGCCATCGGCAACGAGGTGTGGGTGTACGGATGCCTGGGCGGGCCGTTCTCGCAGGCCGTCGAGCTTCGGGGGTTCGATCGAATCGTGGCGGACATGTTCGAGGCGCCGGAGCGCGTGCACGCGTTGATGGAGCGGACGACTGCGCTGAGCCTGGCCCACGCGGAGCGGGTGTCCGAGACGGGGGCAGGCGTGTATCTTTACGAATCCTGGGCCACGATGCCGTTGATCACGGCCGACATCTTCCGCGACTACGTGACGCCGTACAACAAGGCGGTTGTGCAGGCTGTCAAGACGAAGTACGACACACCGCCGCCCTCCGTCATCATGGGGGGCGATATCACCGTGCTGGGCGAGTTCTTCCTCGAGATGGGCGTATCGCTCGTGGCCGCCGACTACCTCAGCGACTTCGGCGTGCTGCGCGGCTACTTCGACGGCACCGGCACCATTGTCCGCGGCTGCGTGGATCCCAAGCTCATCGAGCGGGGCGACTGGGAGGCGCTGGCCCGCATGGTGGACGCGCTGGCCGAGAAGGCGCAGGGGATGAACAACTTCGTGTGGGGCTGCGGCTGCGTCTCGTATCACACGCCGCAGGACAACCTGCTGCGGTTCAAAGAGCTGTGCGCCGCGGCCCGGTGACGCCCGAACCCGCTACGCCTCTTCGAGGATCTTCCAGCCCATCGCGTCCGCCAGGGCGAACACCGGCTCCTTGAGATCGCCGTAACAGGTGACGCGGTGCCAACTCCACTGATCCCATTGGGTGAACAGCTTCTCGATGTCGCCGATGGGTTCCACGCAGAGCTTGGTGCGGCACGCGCGATCATCGGGATCGTTGGCCACGGCTTTGCCCTGGTGAAAGATGATTTCCTTGCGATCGGGCGCCACCTTGAGCGAGGTCGTCAGATAGCCTACGGGGAGGATCGAGCGGACGCACGCGCCCTGGCGATCCTCGGAATGCGTGAGGATCTGGAACGGGTTGGTGTCGCCGCTGGGCCCGAACACGCGGTTCGATGCCACGCAATGGGCATAGATGATCTGGCGCTTGGCCGTGTCGACGACGGGATCGGAAATGTAACCCGGCCGGCCCTGCGTCATGGCGTTGAGCATCACCAT
>JAFGTL010000099.1 GCA_016934125.1 Candidatus Hydrogenedentota bacterium | reverse complement strand
GTCGAGCAGGGCGTGATCACGCCGCTCGAACTGGACGAGGCCCTTCAGCGGCAGCGGCTGACGGGCGACATGATGGGGCGCGTGCTCGTGCAGATGGGCCTGTGCGAAGAGCAGGACATCGTCGAGGCGCTCGGTATCCAGGCCGGCATGGAACGCGTCGACGTGACCGCCCTGTCGCCGAGCGAGGAAGTGCTCCGCAAGGTATCGCCCGACCTGGCCAAGTTCTACAACATCGTCCCGGTGCGGCAGGAAGACGGCACGCTGATCGTGGCCATGTCCGACCCGCTCAACATCGGGATCCTCGATGATCTGCAACAGGTGCTGGGCTGCCCGATCAAGGGGGCCGTGAGCCGGCAGGAAGACATCGCCAAGTTCATCGAATCGAACTACTCGTACGAGGCGGACTCGATCCACGAGACGCTGAGCGAGCTCATCGAGCGGGTGGGCGATTCGGAGTTGACGTTGGCGGAACTGGGCACCCAGGAGGTCGTCGGCGACGTGGACAACCTGGTGCTGTTGGCCCAGGAGCCGGACGTCATCAAGATCGTGAACCTGGTGTTCCTCGAGGCGGTGCAGAAGCGTTCATCGGACATCCATTTCGAGGTGTACGAGGAGGATTTCCGCATCCGGATCCGGGTGGACGGGGTGCTCCACGAGATCGTGAGCCCCCCGAAGGCCCTGGCCCTGGCGCTCGTGTCGCGCGTCAAGGTGATGTGCAACATGGACATCGGCGAGCGGCGCCTTCCCCAGGACGCGCGCATCGAGTTGAAGATCGGTGACTCGGAGATCGACGTCCGCGTGGCGACGCTGCCGACGCTGTTCGGCGAAAACGTCGTGCTCCGTATTCTCGACCGCACCGCCGTGCGGATCGATCTGAAACAGCTGGGCTTCACGCCCGAGGCGCTCAAGAGCATCAATCACATCATCCACAAGCCGAACGGCATCTTCCTCGTCACCGGCCCGACGGGTTGCGGCAAGACCACGACGCTGTACGCCGCGCTGGCCGAGTTGAACCGCCCGGACGTCAAGATCATCACCACCGAAGATCCCGTCGAACTCCAGATCGACCGCCTGGTGCAAGTCCAGGTCCGGGAAGACGTCGGGCTCACGTTTGCGGCCTGCCTTCGCTCGATCCTGCGCCAGGATCCCGACATCGTCATGGTGGGCGAGATCCGCGACCTCGAGACGGCCCAGATCGCCGTCGAGGCGTCGCTCACCGGGCACCTGGTGTTGAGCACGATCCACACGAACAGCGCCCCGGAGACGATTACGCGCCTGCTCGACATGGATCTCGAACCGTTCCTGATCACCTCGTCGTTGGAGGCGGTGCTCGCGCAACGGCTCGTGCGCACCCTGTGCCGCCACTGCCGCGAGCCCTACCGGCCCGACGAGGAGGAGATGACGCTCCTCGGGCTGCCCGACTCGTGGCGCAAGGATCCCAAGCTGCAGTTCTACAAGCCCAAGGGCTGCCCCGCCTGCGACTACATCGGCTATATGGGCCGTGTCGGGCTGTTCGAGTTGCTCGTGGTCGATGAACACATCTGCGACATGATCCAGGAACGGGCCATGGCGCACGAGATTCGCAAATACGCCCGCCAGAAGCTGGGGATGATGACCCTGCGCGAAGCGGGATTGATCAAGTGCGCCCGCGGCGTCACCAGTGCCGAAGAGATTCTCACGCACACGGACCTTCACGAGGACTAGGGAAGGGAGCAGATCGTGGCCAAGTACGCCTACAAAGCCATGAACAAGGAAGGCAAAGAAGTCTTCGGCGTCATCGAGGCCGACAGCCAGGCCTTGGCGATCAACGACGTCCGCAACCTGGGCCTCTACCCGACCACCGTCCGCGAGGCCAAGAAGAGCGACGAGCGCCGGGCCCGGAAGAAGAAAGGCGGCATCGGCGAGATCTACTTCGGCGGCGTCAAGATCAAGCAGCTCGTGGTCATGATGCGCCAGTTGTCCACCCTGATCGACGCGGGCCTCCCCCTCCTGCGCAGCCTGAACGTGCTCGCCACCCAGCTCAAGGCCTGCAAACTCCGCGACATCCTCCACGAGATGTCGGGCGACATCCAGTCGGGCTCCACCTTCTCGGAAGCGCTCGCCAAGCACCCGAAAGCGTTCGATCGGCTCACGGTGAACATGGTGCGGGCCGGCGAGGTGGGCGGCATGCTCGAGATCGTGCTGAACCGCGTCGCGAGCTTCATGGAGAAACGGCAGGCGTTGAAACGCCGCGTCAAGGGCGCGATGATCTACCCGATCTTCGTGCTGGGGTTCGCGGGCCTGATCGTGTTCTTCCTGCTCACCTTCATCGTGCCCCAGTTCGCCGAGATCATCAAAGACTTCGGCGGCGAACTGCCCTGGATGACGGTGTTCCTCATCGGCGTGTCCGATTTCATCGTCTACCAGTGGTGGAAACTGCTCCTCATCATCAACAGCAGCATCATCTGTTTCAAGTTCCTCAACAAGATCCCCCAGTTCAAGAAGGCGCGCGACTACGTCGCCCTCAAGATCCCCCTCATCGGCGATCTCGTTACCAAGGTGGCGGTGGCCCGGTTCGCACGCACCCTCGGCACGCTGATCACCTCGGGCGTCCCCATCCTCCAATCGCTCAAGATCACCAAAGAGTGCGTCGGCAACCAGTGCGTCGAGCGCGCCATCGACAAAGTGCACGACAGCATCCGCGAGGGCGACACCATCGCCGCCCCGCTCGACGAGGCCAAGGTGTTCCCCGCCATGGTGGTGAACATGATCGACGTCGGCGAGGAAACCGGCAGCCTCGATACCATGCTCATGAAGGTGGCGGACATCTACGACGCCGAGGTCGAGACGGCCGTCGAGGCGCTGCTGCGCCTCATGGAGCCGGCCATGATCGTGATCCTGGGCGGCATCGTTGGATTCATCGTGATCGCGTTGTATCTGCCGATTCTGACACTGGCAGACTCGATCAGCGGAGGTTGATACCGGCGGCCCGGCTGGGGAAGGCCGAGGCCGCGTTTGGCGGGCCTGCAGACCGCCACGGGAAAGGAGTGGCTGCGATGAGAAGTGCACGCGGTTTTACGCTCGTCGAGTTGTTGGTGGTGATCGCCATCATCACCATCCTCGCCGGCATTGTGGTGCCCCAAGTCACCAAGCACTTGGCCAAGGCCCGCATGACTAAGGCCGTCGCCGAGATCAGCCAGATAGAGACGGCTCTCACCGCGATCCTCGCCGACGCGGGCTGCCGCAGCTTCAGCCAGATGGCCTTGCCCGCCCTCAAGGCCCAGATGTATCAAGCCAGCATCGACGCGAGCATCCAGTATCAAACCGACATGTTCTACATGCTCCTCCGCCAGGGGCGCGATGCGGAACTGGCGCTCCGGCCCGAGGCGCGCTCGAAGCTCGGCACGAGCTACCTGGAACTCGGCAAGGATCCGTGGGACAACGTCTATCTGTTCTTCGCAGGGCCGTGGCGCGGCTGGGACACCATCCCGAGCAACCCGATCCCGTTCCGCGCCTGGCGCGAGGGTGAAGAGGACACGAGCGGCCTCTACCTGCCCTATGTCTACGACGCCACGGCCAAGTCCGAGGCCGATGCCGACATCCCCGGCAACCCGCCCGCCGACAGCCCCGACACCGCGGGCGATGATGTGTACGGCTTCCCGGCGCCTAAGGATCTCTCGATCTATGTGTGGTCGCGGGGCGCCAACCTCCTGTCCGATCAGCATTACAACAAGGATCTTCTTGAGGACGAGTATCAAGGCGGCGGCGACGACGTCAACAACTGGGATACCGCCTCAAGCTGGGCCCACTGGTATAGCTAGTCCCTCAACCGGCCCAGGGAGACTGTCGGCGTGAATGCGAACCGACATAGCGGACGCGGCCTCCCGCGGACAGCCCGGCGCAGGGCGCATACCGCCTTGGCCGGCGTGACGCTCACCGAGTTGATCGTGGTGATGGCCATCATCTCGCTCCTCGCGGCAGTGGCCGTGCCTACGCTCATCCGCATGGGCGCCCTCTCGCGCAGGGAGCTTGTCGACAGCGCCCGCCCCGTGTTCGGGCTGCTGCGCGCGGCGCGCACCTACTCGGCCACCTACCGCGTCGACACGGCCGTCGTCTACACGCAGCTCGACGTCGTCGACAGCCGGACGGGCCTCGTGGTGCGCGTCATCGACGGGCTCGGCACGGCCTGGAAACTGCGCGACGAGCACATGAAGGCGCCCCCCTTCGACGCGATTCCCAGCGGCGAGCGCGACGCCGCCTACGTCATGATCCAGGCCCCCGAGGGCCGGTTCCGGAAGCTGCCAACGAACACCTGCGTCGAGAATGAGGTGTTCGAAGTCGACGGCGACGGCACCTCGATGAACGGCCTCGTCGAGATCGTCTTGTACGATCCGTCGGGCAACCAGATCACGCCCCGCTCCGACTACGGCACGCAGTTGGACGACGCGTTCCCGGCGCACGTGTTCTGCCCGTCGGGCCTCATGAAACCCGAAGACTCCACCTACGCCCGGTTCGAGATCACCGTGGGCCCGTCGCCCGCCGCGCCCATCGAGGAGCGGTTCAGCCAGCCGCCCGCCGACGACATCGAGGCGGCCGCATACCGCCGGCCGCCGGTGCGCATCGACGTGTTCCAAACCACCGGCCGGACGCGCATGGAAGCGTCCTGAGGATGCCAGCATGACACGGACACGCAGACAACACGGCTTCTCGTTCATGGAACTCGTGGTGGCCCTGGCGATCCTCAGCATCGGCATCATCGCCGTGGTCAACCTGTTCCCGGTGGGCCTGCGCTACGCGCGGATCGCCCAGGAACGCACCAAGGCCGCCGAGCTCGCGGACTCGTGGCTCGGCGCCATCCGGATGGTGGGCGCCCGCGACATCCTCCGGGGCGGCGTCAACTCGGACATCCTCACGAACACCGCGGGCAGCTTCGTTACCAGCAGCCAGTTGTATGAAATCCAAGGGCTCTTCGACGCCTTCTCCGTTTCGGTGCAGCGGATGCCGGGCGCCGGGCAGACGAGCCTGCAACGGGTAACATTCACGATCGAGATGGTTGACGGGCGGCGCGAATCGTTCGTCACGTACATCTCCGAGATTTAGCGAAAAGGATCCCCGAAGGTATGTACATACGACGTAAAAACGACGGCTTCAGCCTCATGGAGCTGATTATCGCGACGGCCATCCTCGCCCTCCTGGCCGGGGGCATCGCCGCCGTGTTCACGGGCAGCATGCGCGCCGTCCGGGCCGGCTACCAGGCCACCAGCGCCAACGAAATGGCCCGCGGCGCCCTCAACGTGATCGAGCGCGATCTCTCCGGCGCGTTCACCTCGCGGGATGCGGGCGACTACTACCAGTTCTTCGGCACGCCCATCGGCATGATGTTTGTCGGCCTCGTCGACACCGACGAGGGCACGCAACTCGCCCGCGTCACCTATGTGCTCCACCACAACGCGGGCAGCGACGCCTTCGAGACCATCGACGCCCAACCCGTCACCACCTACTCGCTCGTCCGCCTCATCGAGGTAGGCGAGGAAGATCTCGATTCGTTCCCGGGCCCCGGGTGGGATCAGTGGGAGCAGGCGTGGGTGCCCTCGATCGATCGCGAGTATCCCCTGATTGCCGCCGAGCTCAACGCGATCCGCGATCCGGCCCCCC
>JAFGTL010000098.1 GCA_016934125.1 Candidatus Hydrogenedentota bacterium | reverse complement strand
GGTGAGGAGCACGAAAGTCTGGGCGGTATCCGTGTAGACGACGGCGCGGAAGCCGCCGAGAATGGTGTAGACGCCGGTGAGCACGACGGTGGCGAAGGCGCCTACCCAGAAGGCGTTCTCGGGGGAGCCGAAGGTGTCGGGCAGGAGGGTTTGAAACACGAGGGCGCCCGCGTACACCGTGACGGACACCTTGGTGAACACGTAGGCCACGAGCGACACGATGGACAGGATCCAGCGGGCCTTGGCGCTGAACCGGCGTTCGAGGAACTCGGGCATGGTGAACACGCCGGCGCGGTAGTAGAAGGGCACGAACACCCAGGCCAGGAGGATGATGATCCAGGCATGGAGTTCCCAGTGGGCCATGGCCACGCCGCTCTGGACGCCCTGGCCGGCCAAGCCGACGATGTGCTCGGAGCCGATGTTCGAGGCGAACAGGGAGGCGCCGATGGCGAACCAGCCGATATTGCGCCCGGCCAGGAAGTAGTCGGCGGAGGATTCCTGCCGCTTGGACGAACGCCACACGACCACGGCAAGCCCGGCGAAATACAGGGCGATGACCACCCAGTCCAGCAGTTCCAGCGATGACTTCATGATGTCTCCTTGACGCCCCGGGACGCGCTGGGCATGAAAGGCCCCCCTGGCGAACGGGCCATGCCCGGAGAGCGCGTCAATCCGGCGCGGACTCAGTCGAGTTCGAGCAGTTCGACCTTGCGAAACTCGATGGGATGGCTCTCGGACTGGAGCGAAATGGTGCCGCGGGTGAGCATCTTCTCGTGGCCGGCGTCGAGGAGCCGCTTGGCGTCCTCGTCGCGCGCGTCCAGTTGCGGATCCGTGTAGGTGAGCACCGGTTCGCCTTCGACGAAATGGGTGATCGTGTTTCCGCGCACCTCCACCTCGGCGGTCACCCATTGATCGCCGTGGTACGTCTTCGACGTCGAGCTCTTGCAGTGGGGCGTGTAGAGTTCGCCGTCCATGACGACATTCGTGCCGGGCGTGCACAGGTTGCCGGTGGTCCGCGTACCGGTTCCCTGGCCGCCCAGCAACTGCACCTCGATGGACACGGGAAAGGACTGATCCTTCCTCATGCTCGCGGCCGGCTGGCCGTGAATCATCATGCCGCTGTTGCGGAAGGCCCAGCCGGCGCCGCCGGGCGCCTGCTCGCCGACAAACCGATACTCGACGCGGAGCCGGTAGTTGGAGAACTCCTTCTCGTAGAAGAGGTGGCCGAACCGATCGTCGAACTTGTCGTACTGATCGTAGCTGACTTTGAGGACACCGTCTTCCACGCGAAACGTGTTGCCGTAGTTGTCGCCAAGCTCATAGCCGACGATTTTGGGCGTCCATCCGGTGAGATCCTTGCCGTTGAAGAGTTGGATCCACTTCTCCCCGGCCGGCTCGTCCTGTGCTGGCGCGCAACACATGACGGCCGCGCACATCAAGGCCATTCCAAGCACCGTCCGCCATCGATTCATGATCTGTCTCCTCATTGCCCACCGCTCCGTATGCGGCCCAGTGTAGCGCGGCAAGGGTGGAGGCCACAACTCCGCTTGCGCAGTATGTGCGGGCCGCCTAGAATAGGGGTGTGGGTGAATGGGAGCAGGCCGGCGGAACGCGCGGCCCTGTCCTGCGAGGAGGCGGCATGACGCACGAGTTCCAGGAACGGAAGGAGGCGGCGTATCCGGACGCGGATCCCGAGGATGCGGAGGCGTTGCGGTTCGTGAAGAGCTGGCACCGGTATCCGCCCCTTCACGAGGCCCTGTGGTACCGCGGCGTGAACCTGGGCGAGGTGGACGAGTACCTCCTGCTGCCCGAGATCATCACGGCCTTGCTCGAACGCGACGAGAGGCGGCAGCGTTGAAGCCCGCGATCCTCCTGTGCATGGTGCGGGGCGTCGATCACATGGCGGCGGCGCTCCTGGCGCGGGCCGATATCGAGATCATCACACTCTACGATCTCACGTCGGATGTGCTCGAGCGCAAGGGGATTCCCCACCGCCGGCTTAACGACTTCCTCAGCGACGAGATCCGGGCTCGGGCCATGCGCGGCGCCGAGACGCGCGTCCGGGCCGTGTTGGAGGCGTTGCGCGCCGACATCCGGGCTCCGGGGGGATCGGGCGTCCTGCGGAGCGAGTATGGCTTCGACGACGGGACGTGGGCCTCGGTGCGCGCGGCGGTCGGGGAGGCGGTTCAGCGCGATATCGTGGAGGAACTGGCCGTTATCGAGGTGGTGCACCGTATTGCGCGCGAAACCGATCTCCGCCTCGTGTTCGTGCCGGAGGACATCTGCCGCGACACCAAGACGGCCGTGTCGGCCGCGCAGCGGATCGGCGTGCCCGCACTCCACCTGCTCCACGGGTTCCCTTACGGCACGACAAACGCCCACGACACGGTGACCGCCGACGTGATCGCCGCGTACAGCGCGCGGGCGAAGGCGATCTACGAGTCCTTCGGCGCGGATCCCGCCCGGGTGATCGTGACGGGCAATCCGCTCTGGGACATCTACGCGAGCCCGCCCATGCCCGGATGGAAGGAGCGAACCTGTGGAATGATGGGCCTGGATCCCGGCCGCCCGATCATCGAGTACGCCCTCACCAACGTGCACCGGTTCAGCGCCGTGTCCATCAACCATCCGGTGTATCACATCGAGAGTGCCGAGGCCGTCATGGACGCCTTCGCGATACTCGCCCGCCGCCATCCCGACTGGCAGTTCGCGTTGCGCACCCATCCGAGCGATTCAGGCCCTACCGAACACCTCACCGAACGCGCCCGCCGGGCGGGCCTCGAATCGGTGTGTATCGATACCCAATTGCCCTACGACGCCGTCGCTGTGGTGGACACACTGCTGTGCACCCACTCGAATCTGGGCGTCGAGGCGATCCTCTTCGGGAAACCCGTCATCAACGTAGCCATTGACGCCATCGGCGGGCCGGTGTTCCGGGAGGGCATGGGGCCCCTGTTTCTGGAGGATGACGCCGTGTTGTGGGCCCGGCAACCGGACGAGATTGCCCCGGCCATCGAGGCGGCCCTGCTCGATCCGGACACGCAGGGCCGGCTGCTCGATGCACGCCCCCACAGCATCGAGCAGTTCAACTACGCCAACGACGGGAAGGCCACCGAGCGGGTGTGCGCCCTGGCCCTCGATATGGTGGCCCGGAACGGGCACTACGTGCGCCCCGTGGAGCGGTGGCCGGCGTTCGAGCCCGCCTTGGCGGGGGCGGTGCCCGGCGATGCACAGACCGTGCTCGTGGCCGGACGCGCCGCGCGCCACGTGGCAGGCGCGTTGGCGTGGGTGCGTGCCGGCGTGGACGTCACCGTGGAGCCGGCTGTGCCGGAGGCGGGGGCCTTTGACGCGGTGGTTCTGGCCGATCCCCTGCCGCACACGGCCGGGGCGGAGGCGCGCCTGAGCGACGCGGCCGCTCGTCTGCCCGAAGACGGGGGCACGGTAATCGCCGGGGTTCGGAACGGGGCGAGTGCGGCGGGCGTAACCGCATTCGCCCGGGGCGCGTGGGTGCCGCCCAAGGTGGGCGGCGATCGGATCGACGCCTCCGGCGAGTTCTCGTGGCCGGGCGTCGAGATTGCCCTGTCGCGAGCGGGATTGGAGTTGCGGGACTGGACGTTCGTGCCGGGCTCAGTCGCCGAGCCCGCGGGGCCGGCCTCGCGACAGGCCGAGGGATGGGTTGTGCAGGCGGCCCGCCGGACGCCGGGGCCCGGCCCGCTGGGGGCCGAGCATCGCGAGCAGCAACGCCGGGCGCGGGAGGCCAACGCTCTCGGCGAAGCGAAGTACGCCGAGGGCGACGTGCCGGCTGCGGCGAAGGCATTCGCGGAGGCGGCGCGCACCTGGAACGGCGAGGCCCTCTACTTCAACAACTTGGCCACGGCGCTGCACGCATTACAGCGGCCCGATGAGGCCTGGGAGCGGCTGCTCGATGCGCTCCATCTCAACCCCAACTTGCAGGCCGCCCGGGCCAATCTGCGGATGGTGGGGGCGGCCCTGGGCCGCACCGCGGAAGCGGAACGGCTTCTGGGACGGTTCGGCGCGGATCGGGAGTGAGGGCGCGCGCCCTGACGGGCGCGGCCGGAGCCGCGCCCGTGGACAACCGGTTGAGACTGGCGCCCGCCCGTCGCTACCGGACGGCCTGACGTGGCGCGTGGGCGAAGGTAGAGCCCATCGGGACGCCGGGCCAGTTCGGCCGGCCCATATGCACCAAGGAAAGCGCCCGGATGTAGAGGGCGTGATCGACGGCCAGGCCGCGCTCATCGGCCTTCTGCCGGAACGCCTCGAGCGCCTGCTGCCCGATCTGCCTGCGGTTCACCCGCACGGCCGCGGCCACCCACCAATACAGATGATCCGGGGCGCACGCGCCGATCTCCGGGTAGCGCTGATAGGTGGCGTCGAGGGTTTTCCGGGCCTTGCATTTCTTGACTGGCCCGAGCGCCACCGCCGCCAGATTGGCCACGCCTGCCGGATAGAAGTCGGCGGCCTGTGCCGTGGTCAGGGCTGCGCCGGTATTCGTCTCGCCCCAAGCATAGAAGGCATCGGGCCCGCGCAATCCGGCGAACCCGTCCTCGAGTTTGTGGCGGGCGTAGTAAACCCGGCGGTTCCAGGAGTAATCGCGGAGGGTGCGGGCGATCTGGCGGGCATGCCACATGCCTTCATAGACCTCGGCGTTGTTCATGGTGAACTTGTGCGGATAGTCGGCCTTGGCGTAGGTGAGGCCATCGACATCGGCCGTGGACACCATGAGCATGTACGTCTTCCACAGGTTGGACTGCTCGCGGAGGATGTAGCGCAGGTCGCGGGTCAGAAGCCGGCGCATGTTGGCGCACATGAGGAATGTGGCCGCGGTGGCGTCCGTCGATTCCGACAGGACGGTGGGCCGGTAGTCGGCGCGGGTGCCGGCATAGTTGCAGACGGCGCCGTTGGCCCCCATGTGCTTGAAATACCAGTCCATCCAGGCGATGCCGGCGTCGAGATACTTCTGCTCACGGGTGAGCCGGTAGGCCTCGAACAGGCCGAGGGCCGAGTAGTTCGCGAAATAGGGCTCGATGGTGATCTCGTCGCCGTTCTCGACGTGGACAATGGCGCCGTCCTCGAGCTGATGGGCCAGGATGGCGTCCGCGTGTTCACAGATCTCCCCGCCCATTGGAGACGAGACCACCAGGATAACTGACATCAGGACGTGCATAACGTTCTCCTCTTGGGTGAATGGCCGGCGCCCGCCTGGACGGCGGGACGCCGGGGCCCATTCTCTGTAACATGCTACAACGCCGTAGGTTATAGCGACGGGAGGGACGTCCCCGACGTGCCGGCCATCCACCATCCCCCCCGCGATTCGCACGGGACTGCCGGTGTCGCGGTAGGGCGTGGCGCTCCGCCGGATCGTGTTCCTCCCCTATACGAATCTCATTTCGTGCCGAAAAGTTTCATCGAAGAGGAGGCTTCCCCGCCGGCGACGAAGACAAACGGATCGATCACCGTCTTCCGCTCCACCACCACCACGCCGCCGCGGGTCACCTGGAACAGGCGTTCGTCGGCCTGCCGGGCGTGGCCAAGCACGGCGCCGGGGGGGATGTCTACGTATTTGTCGACGATGACGTGGCGCAGGCGGGCGCCCTCCCCCACCGTGACGCCGTGCATCAGCACGCACTCCTCGACCTCTGCGCCATCGCCGACCTTGACGAGGGGCGAGAGGACGGATCGATGCACGCGGGCGCGGCGGATCTCGCAGCCGGCACTGACGAGCGATGCTGAAACGCCGGCACCCTGCCCGCCGCCGGTGCAGTGGAACTTGGCGGGTGGCGCGAGGGGCAGGTTGGTGCGAATGGGCCATTCGGGCTCGTAGAGATCGATGTGGGCGGGCTCCTCGACGAGATCCATGTTGGCGCGCCAGTAGGAGTCGATGGTGCCGACGTCGCGCCAGTAGCGCTTGCCGCGCTCGCCGTGGGTGCCGAAGTTGTAGGCGAACACCCGTCCCTGATCCACCAGCCGGGGGATGATGTCCTTGGCGAAATCGTGGGACGTCATGCGGTCGGCGTCGTCTTGGCAGGCGTCCTTCAAGACCTGCGTGTCAAACAGGTACACGCCCATCGACACGAAGGCCGCATCGGGCCGGCCAGGGAGCGGTTTGGGCCGCTCGGGTTTCTCCTCGAAGCCGAGGATCCGGCCTGCCGAGTCTGTCTCGAGCACGCCGAAGCGCTGGGCGTCCGCGAGCGGCGTCTCGATGGCGGCGATGGTCATCTGGGCGCCGGCGTCGCGGTGGAAGGCGAGCATGTCACGGTAGTCCATCTTGTAGACGTGGTCGCCGGACAGGACGAGGACGTACTTGGGATGCTCCGGCTCGATGGCGTAGAGATTCTGGTAGATGGCATCGGCCGTGCCCAGATACCAGTGCTCGCCGACCCGCTTCTGGGCGGGGATGACCTCGATGAACTCGCCGAGTTCCGTGTGAACGATGTTCCAGGCCGCGCGGATGTGACGGCTGAGCGAGAGCGACTTGTACTGAACAAGCACCATCACCTTGTGGCAGCACGAGTTGACGCAGTTGGACAGGGTGAAGTCGATCAGCCGGTAGATGCCACCGAAGGTGACGGCCGGCTTGGCCCGGTGCCGCGTCAGGGGATACAGGCGCTCTCCGGCGCCCCCGGCCAGCACGATCGCGAGTACGTCCTTCATCGCTCTTCCCTCACGTGCTCTGGTGGTTCAGCCCGACAAACGCCCGGCACGGGGCCCCGTCCGCCCCTTCGAGGGGAAGCGGGAGCACCGTGAAGGGGTAGATTCCAGCCGTGAGCCCCGCGAGCCGGAGCCCCTCGACGACAAGCACGTCGTTGCGCAGCAGCACATGGTGCGTGGCCTGCCCGTCCTGCTTCCAGGGCGCCACGGACAGGTAGTCGACGCCGACGAGCCGCACCCGTTCGTCGGCGAGCCGCTCGGCGGCGTCCCGCCCGAGGGCCACGTAGTCCGTCTGGAACGGCGCATCGACGGGCAATTCGCTGTTCCGGGTTTTGAACAGGATGCGGGCGGGCAACGGCTCCCCGCCGAGGTCGCCGGCGCTCACGCTCTCCACATGAGGGAGATCGACGAGGAGGGCGTCGCCGAAGAACACGGCCGGGTCGATCTCATCGAGCCGGCGTCCATCTTCCTCGAAGTGCCATGGGGCGTCGACGTGGGTTCCGGTGTGGGTGGTAAGGGTGAGCCGGGAGGTGTTGGAGCCGGCGCCTTGGGCGATTTGGCCCTCGGGAACGCGCTCGAAGGGGGGATCGCCGGGCCATGTGGTCATCCCGTGTTTCATGGGGATGCTGACGTCGATCCAGCGGATGGCCATTGCTCACTCCCAGAACTTGGCGCGGATGCCCGATGCGGATCGGGTGCAGGTGTCGGCGTGCTCCGTCGACCTGCTTAAGCGGGTTGCCCAGACACGGGCACACCTAAGTCGGAGGCACCGGAGGCATTGATTCCGCAGCCCGGCATCCATGGACAGTATGCCAGAAATCTCCGAAATTGTCATCAACTTCCTTATGCATTTGTCGCGACTCTTTGATAATGTCACATGTTGGACTCGTTAGAAATGTCACACTAGGGGCTTTTCGAAAGGAGAGCTCCGTTGGAAGG
>JAFGTL010000097.1 GCA_016934125.1 Candidatus Hydrogenedentota bacterium | reverse complement strand
TCGGGACGCACACCCATGTGCAGACGGCCGACGAGCGCGTGTTGCCCAATGGGACCGCATACATCACGGACGTCGGCATGACGGGCCCGTTCGACTCGGTGATCGGCGTCGAGCGGGAGCGCATCGTGCAGAAGTTCTTGACGGGCATGCCGACGCAGTTCGAGGTCGCCAAAGAGCGGCCGGGCCTGAACGCGGTGCTCATCACCGCAGACGACGCCACCGGATGCGCCACCGCCATCGAGCGGGTAAACCGGATGGCCGACTGACCAGCGTGGAATGAAGCGCCGTTGCGGCGCGGCTCCGGCGTGTCGCAGCGGCGATGCTGCAGCGGATGGGAAGCGTTACAACTAGATGTATTTTAAGCAGTTAGAGCTGACGGGGTTCAAGTCGTTCGCCGACAGGACCACGCTGCGTCTCGAACCGGGCATCACGTCGGTGGTCGGCCCGAACGGGTGCGGCAAGAGCAACATTCTCGATGCGTTGCGCTGGGCGCTGGGCGAACAGCGGGCCAGGGAACTCCGCGGCAACCAGATGCAGGACATCATTTTCAACGGCAGCGAGGATCGCCAGCCCATGGGCATGGCGGAGGTGTCGGTGACGTTCGACAACGCCGACTCGAAGCTGCCGGTGGATTTCGGTGAGGTGCAGGTCACGCGGCGCGTCTATCGATCGGGCGAGAGCGAGTATCTGATCAACAAGGCGCAGTGCCGGCTTAAGGATATCCAGGAACTGTTCATGGATACCGGCATCGGCACCCAGGCCTACTCCCTGGTGGGCCAGGGGAAGATGGATCTCATTCTCAGCTCGAAACCGGAAGATCGGCGGTTCCTGTTCGAGGAAGCGGCCGGCATCATCAAGTACAAGAACCGCAAGCGCGTGGCCATGCGCCGGCTGGACTCGGCCGAGCAGAACCTGCTCCGCCTCAGCGACATCATCGCGGAAGTCCAGCGCCAGATGCGTTCGCTGAAACGGCAGGTGAACGCCGCCATCCGCTACCGCGAACTGTCCGAGCAACTCCGCGAACTCGAGATCCGCGCCGCTTGGCTGAAGCACGTCGCCCTCACGGAACAGATCGCGTCGTTGCGGACTCGGTTCGGCGAGGCGCAAGACGCGTACGAGCAGGTCTCCACCCGGATCACGAAGCTCGAAGCGCGCCGCGAAGAACTGGGCCTGGCCCAGTTGGAGACGGATCGCGTGCTCATGGCGCGCCGCGAAGGCGTGCATGAGATCGACTCGGAGATGGAGCGGATCGAGCGGGACATCGCCCTGCTCCGGCAGCAGTGCGAGTTCTCGAAAGAGCAGCAGGCCCAGGCCGCCCGCGAACGCGAAGGGTTCCTTCAGCGCGCCGAGGCGAGCCAGGCCCGCGTCCAGGAAACCGAACAGCGCGTCGAGGCCACCCGGGCCGAGGCCGTCTCCTGCGCCGAGGCCTTCGAGCAGAAAACGCGCGAGCACGGCGAGGCGTCGCAGCGCGTCATCGAGGCGGACGCCCACCTCGAAACGATCCGCGCCCGCGTCGCGGAGCAAGTGAGCCATCGCACGAAAACCCTCACCGAGATCGAGACGCTCGGCACCAACATCGACGAGGCGGATCGGCAGGTTGCGGCGGTGTGCGAACGGCTCGATGCGGTGTCCGCCCGCCGCGAAGAACTGGCCGGCCGGCTCGATGCGATCCGCGTCGACGAGGCCCAGCGCCAGGCCGAACTCGACGAGGCCGATGCGCGCTACGCTCAGGCCGGGGCCGATCAGGCCGCCCAGGGCGACGAACTCCGCGCCGTCGAGGAGCAGTGGCGCGCCGTGCGCGAGAAGAAGAGCAGCCTCGATGCGCGCCTCGTTTCGCTCCGCGAACTGCGCGACACGTACGAGGGGTTTGCAGTCGGCGTCCGCGCCGTCATGCGCGCCAAGAACGAAGGCGCGCCCGAGGCCAAAGACATCGTCGGGCCGGTGGGCGATCTGCTGTCGGCCGACAAGGAATACGAGCGCGCCATCGAGGCGGCCCTCGGCGGCAACATCAACAACGTCGTCGTCGAGAACGCCGACGCCGCCAAGGCCGCCATCGGCTTCCTCAAAGCCCACTCGGCCGGCCGCGTCACGTTCCTCCCCCTCGACATCATCCGCGGCGCGCGCCGCGACCACGACGACGCGCTCACGGGCACGCCCGGCGTAGTCGGGCCGGCCATCGAGTTCGTTGAGTACGATGCGCGCCTCCAGAGCGCCGTCGAATACCTCCTCCACGGCACGGTGGTTGTGGAAACCCTCGATGATGCCATCCGGATCGCGCGGGAACGCTCGAGTTTTCCGCGGCTGGTGACGCTGGACGGTGAGGTGGTGTCGAGCGCGGGCGCGGTGACGGGCGGCCGCATGCGCCACGAGAGCCGCGGACTGCTCGGGCGCAGCGCGGAGATCGCGGAACTCGAACGGCAGGTGGCCGACGCGGACGGCGAGATCGACGCACTCGCCGAGCGCCGGAACGCGTTGACGGAATCGCTGCGGGTGCTCAACGAACAGATCAAAGAACTCCAGCAGCAGCAGGGCGGCCTGCGGGGCCAGCTCAACGAGATCGGGCTTGCCCTCGCCCGCCATACCACCGAACTCGACAGTCTCACCCAGTCATCGCAGGCGCTCGCGGAGCAGCGCGAAGCCCTGTCGCAACAGCGCCAGGCCCTCGAACAGAAGCGCAACGAGGCCCTCGCCCGGGCCGACTCGATGGAGAGCGACGACGAGGCCCTCCAGCGCGAGATGGCCGAGGCCCAGGCCGCGGCCTCGAGCGCGCGCGAGGCGCTGTCGGTGCGCGCCGGCGAACTGGCCGATCTCCGGGTGCACCAGGCCAGCCTGAACCAGCAGGCCGAGGAAACCGCCCGCGACAAGCAGCGCGAACAGCGCGATCGCGAGGAGGCCCTCGCCGAGGCGGAACGCCGCGAGCGGGCCCAGGCCCAACTCCTCGAAGAGCAGGCGGGCCTCGAAAACAAGATCGCCCTCGCCGTGGAACGCTCGAAGGCCCTCTCGGAGAGCAAGGAAGAGGCCCGCGCTAAGGTGGTGGAGGCCGATAACCAGCGCAAGGCGTTGCTGGAAGAGAGCGAGGCGATTGACGGGCAATTGCGCGATTTGCGGAACCAGGCCCGGGAAACCCAGAGCGCAGTGCATCAGCTCGAACTCGATTTGCGGCAGAGCGAGGATCGGATCGGGTTCTTCCAGGAACGGATCCTGACGGAATACAATCTGGCGCTCGGTTCGCTGAAGGCCGACGAGGTCGGTTCGGACGAGTTGGACGAGGGCGAACGCGACGGGATGGTGACGGATCTGCGGCAGCGGATCCAGCGGATGGGCGAGGTGAACCTCATGGCCATCGAGGAGTACGAAGCCCTCGAAGAGCGCAACGAGTTCCTCGTCGGCCAGGCCAACGACCTCCAGCAGGCCCGCGCCGATCTGCTTGGCGTGATCGAGCGGAGCGACAAGAAGATCCGCGAGATGTTCATGGACACGTTCCGCAAAGTCGAGGAGAACTTCCACACGTTCTTCCGCCGCCTGTTCAACGGCGGGCAGGCGCGCATCTACCTGCTCGACGAAGACGATCCCCTCGAGAGCGGCATCGAGATCGAGGCGCGGCCTCCGGGCAAGAAGCTCCAGTCCATCTCGCTGCTGTCGGGCGGGGAGAGCGCGATGACGGCCATCGCGCTGCTGTTCAGCATTTTCAAGGCCAAGCCGAGCCCGTTCTGCATTCTCGATGAGGTGGATGCGCCCCTCGACGACGCCAACATCGGCCGGTTCCTGGCGCTCCTCGACGAGTTCACGCACGAGAGCCAGTTCATCATCATCACGCACAACAAGCAAACCATGGCCAAGGCCCAGGCCTTGTACGGCGTCACCATGCAGGAGCGGGGCGTGTCCCAGTTGGTGTCGGTGCGGTTCGAGGACGTGCGCGACACGGACGCGGCCTAGGGCCGGGCCCGTGCGGCGCCGGCGCCACGTGCCGCCCGAATCCGGAACATCCGAATGAAGGTACTGCATCTTTTCAGCAACGCGCGCTGGACGGGGCCGGCCGAGCCCGCCCTCAACCTGTGCGTCGCGCTGCGGCGTTTGGGCGTCGACGCGGACTTCGCCTGTCCGCCCGAGGCGCCCGCCGGCACGCACACCATGCTCGAGACGGCCCGCGATCGCGGGATCGAGCCCATCCTGCGGTTCCGCCTCACCAAGCACGCGCGCCTCCTCGCCAACGCGGCCGATCGGGCCGCCCTCAGCCGCTACCTCCGCGAGCGCCCCTACGATCTCGTCCACTGCCATCTCGATAACGATCACCGCATCGCCCTGGGCCCGGCGGCCCGGCGCGGCGTGCCCATCATCCGATCGAGTTACTCGGGCACGGGCTTCCGGCGCCGCCCGCGCTACGCGCGGATGCTGGCCGGCACGGCGTGGCTCATCGAGCCGTCCGATGCCGCCGCCGCCCATGACGCCGACAGCTTCGCGTTCGCCCGCGAACGCATGACGGTCATTCCGGGCGCGGTGGATGTCGAGCGTTTCGATCCGGCCCGCGAGGTGCCCGATGCCCGCCGGTGGCTCGGCATTCCGCCCGACGCCTTTGTCGTCGGCATCGTCGCCCGCATGCAAACGCACCGGCATTACGAGGATTTCTTCCGCGCCATCCGCACGCTGGCCGATCGCCGGGGCGAGATCCACGCCATCGTCGTCGGCCGCGGCACCAACCAGGAACGCGTGGGCAAACAGCCCGTCCGCGAACTTGGCCTGGCCGATCGTGTCCATTTCCCCGGCTACGTGGCCGGCGAGAATTACGTCGGCATGGTGAAGGCCTTCGACGCGAAGGTGTTTCTGGTGCCCGGCAGCGATGGGACGTGCCGGGCCGTGCGCGAGGCGATGGCCATGGCCAAACCGGCCGTGGTCGCCCGGCGCGGCATGCTGCCCGAGATCGTCGACGACGGCGCGACGGGCTTCGTGGTGGACGGAGGCCCCGAGTCGCTCGTCGAGGCGATCGAACGGCTCGCGGCGGATCGCGCTCTCGCGCGATCCATGGGGCACGCGGCCCGCGCCAAGGCCGTCGAGTCGTTCTCGCTCGCTGCGCAGGCCCGGGCGGTGCGCGCCGTGTACGAGTCCGTGCTTGCGGCACACCCGGATCCGGCCGCGGCGTCTTGACGGCGTTGGCCGCGAGTCGTGTATGCTGTGGACGCGGGCGACAGGGCAGATCGAACGGGGAGGACGACGTTGGCAGATCCGGCGGAGGCGGCGGTAGGCGGCAAGCGGGTGCTCGTATTCGGCGGGCTAGGGTTCATCGGCAGCAACCTCGCGGTGCGCTGTCATGAACTCGGCGCCGACGTCACCGTCTACGATTCACTCATGGATCAGGGCGGCGGCAACATCGCCAACCTCGACGGATACCGGGAGGCGATCCGCGTCGTCATCAACGACGTGCGCGACGTCAACTTCGTCAACCGGGCCGTGCGCGGGCAGGACGTCATCTTCAACCTCGCGGGCCACACCTCGCACACCTATTCGATCCACGATCCCTACCTCGATGTGGACATCAACTGCAAGGGCGCGATGAACGTGCTCGAGGCGGTGCGGACGGCGAACCAAGGGGCGCGGGTGGTGTTCGTGGGCACGAGCACGCAGTGCGGGCCGATGATCGCCAACCCGATGGACGAACTGCACCCCGAGTTCCCCTGCGACATCTACTCGGCCAACAAGAGCGTCGCCGAGAAGTACCACCTCATCTACCACCGCGTCCACGGGATCCGCAGCTCGGTGGTGCGGCTTGCGAACGTGTTCGGGCCGCGCGCCAAGATCCGCAGCAGCGATGCGGGCGTGCTCAACTACTTCATCGGGCTCGCGCTCCAGGGCAAGGATCTGACCATCTACGGCGAAGGCAACCAGCGGCGGAACCTGTTGTACGTGGACGACTCCGTCGAGGCGCTGCTGGCCGTAGCGGGCACGGACGGGGCCGTCGGCCAGGTGGTGTTCGCGGCGGGCGACACCGAGCACACCATCACCGAGTTCGCCGAGATGGTGGTGGAGGTGTTCGGCTCGGGGGGCGTCAAACACGTGCCGTGGCCCGAGGAATGGATGAATCTCGACGTGGGCGACGTGGCCATCTCGAACGCGAAGATCAAAGCCCTCGTGCCGTGGGCGCCCGCCTGCACCATTCCAGAGGGACTCGCGCGAACCAAGGCCTTCTTCGAATCGCGCCGCACCACCTACCTTCCGTAGCCGAAAGGAGCCGCATCCCGTGAAGATCCAAGTCATCGGGGCCGGGAGCTGGGGCTTGGCCCTCGCCCGCCTGCTCGCCCTCAAGGGGCACGCGGTGTGCCTGTGGTGCCGCGAGGAAGACGGCCCCGACACGCTCCGCGACACGCGCCGGAGCCCCCATTTCCTGCCGGGCGTCGAGTTGCCCGCATCCGTCGAGGTGATGCGAACGGTCGCGGCCGGCGCGGAGATGGTGGTGCTCGCCGTGCCGTCCCACGCCATGCGCCCCGTTCTCGATGCGCATCCGCTGCCCCGTAGGGCGATCCGCGTCAGCGTGGCCAAAGGCATCGAGAACGACACGCTGCTCTGCATGCACGAGGTGATCGAGGTGTGCGCGCCGGGCGGGAGCGTCGTGGCCCTGTCCGGGCCGAGCCACGCCGAGGAGGTGGCCCGCGATCTGCCCGCGTCCGTGGTGGCGGCGGGCACCGATGCCGCGGCGTGCGAGACGGTTCAGCAGGCGTTCATGGCGAGCATGTTCCGCGTGTATACGAGCCCGGACGTGGTGGGCGTGGAACTGGGCGGGGCGATCAAGAACGTGATCGCCATTGCGGCGGGCGTGTGCGACGGGTTCGGCCTGGGCGATAACGCGAAGGCGGCGCTGATCACCCGCGGCCTCGCCGAGATGGCGCGGCTCGGCGTGGCCCTCGGCGGCGATCCCCTCACCTTTGCCGGGCTCAGCGGCATGGGCGATCTCGTCGTCACCTGCGAAAGCCGCCATTCGCGCAACCGCGCCCTCGGCGAGCAGATCGCCGCGGGCAAGACGCTCGAGGGGATCACGGCGTCGAGCCCGATGGTGGCCGAGGGCGTGCGCACGACGCGCTCGGCCCTGGCCCTGGCCCGGCGGCACGGCATTGAGATGCCCATCACGGAGCAGACATACCGGATCCTGTTCGAGGGGGCCGATCCGATGGAGGCGGTGGAGGCGCTGATGGGCCGCGAGCCCAAGCCGGAACGGCTGTAAGCTCACGCGTTCCCAAGGGGCACCCTCCGCCACGCGCAACGACAGGGCGGAATTTGGGGGACACGTCGTCGCGCCGAGGCGGCGCTTGAGACATGTTCCCCAAATTCCGTCACAGCAGCAGGCGCGTCTTGCGGGCCCGTGGGCAGAGTGAGGATACGTGAGGATTGTAACGGCCGGCTACGGCGCCGACGGCGCGGGCTGCTCCGCCGCGGCGGTGGCCCGGGCTTTGAGAAGGGCGACGAGATCGGCGGGATGATCCGTCTGGATCCCGTCGGTGCCCCACGCGAGGGCCTGCTCCCAGCAGTCGGGATCGCTCTCGTCGACAATGACGATGGCGCCGGCGTCGTGGCACGCGCGCGCGAAGGACTCCGAGTAGTGGC
>JAFGTL010000096.1 GCA_016934125.1 Candidatus Hydrogenedentota bacterium | reverse complement strand
GTGTCGATTCCGTCGCATTTCCGGCTGCTGGTTCGGGGGGGCGTGGCGGAGGCGGCGTTGCGGGGATACTTCAACACGGGGCGGCAGAGCGATCTGGATGCGGGCTGGGGCAATTTCGACGCGCGGGGCGGATTCGGGCTGCCAACGGCGGAGTTCCGGGCGTGGCGGCTGTGCGGGGGCTTCGGGCCGTTGACGGTGTCGCCGCGGGACGCGAACCAGACGGGCGCGCGGGAGCTTCCGGGCTACGCGGACACGACGTTCGAGCCAGAGCAATTGCTGGACACGTACTGCGGCGGGTTGGACGCGATCATGCCGTCTGTGCGGGATGAGGGATACCTGAGCAAGTTCTTCTTGTACGGCAGCTACATTGATCGGCCGCGGGACTGGCTCGGCCTGTTCCGGGATGCCGAAAAGGCGGCGGACGAACTGCCGCTCCAGTCGGCGACGTCGAACCTGTTGGAACGGTTCGGGTTACGGCTGACGCAACTCATGATGGCGCAGGTGTTGTCGGCAGGGGCGGACGCGCCGCTCGGCGCGTATGCACTGGGGGACGGATTCGTGCCGCTTCAGAGCCAGCTTCTCCTGGACGGGACGGAAACCGAGCGGGTGTATGAGACGGAACTTGTTAACGGGTGGGAGGTTGCGACGATTCCGTACCGTCACCGGGCGGACGTGATCAATGCGCACACGCTGGTGGATCCGGCGCGGGTGCGCATCCTGGTGGGATGGAGCCACGTGGACACGGTGACGGGGCGGTATGACGAGGAGACGGGGGACAGCGGACTGTTCGACATGGTGGCGGCAGACTTGTTGAGCGCTGTGCCGTAGCGGGCATTCGAGGAGGGAGCCCAGGGAGGCCCCGCCTGTTGCAACCTGTTGCGGGGAGCGGGCATAATAACTCTTAAGAGGTCGCGTGACGGGCCCGTCATAGACGGTTGGCTGGGCAGTGTGAGTCATTGTGGCGGCAACCAGGGAGATGATGGACATGAGGTGTACTTGGCTGCGGGTGATCGTGGTGGTGGGATTGGTGGCGTTCGCCGCAGCGTCCCCGGCCCAAGAGCCTGCCGATGAGGGGGTGGCCGCAGCGCCTGAGGAGGCGGGGCAGCAGCAACTGACGCTGTGGGACATGCTGAAACAGGGCGGCCCGATCCTGTGGGTGATCGGGGTGCTGAGCCTGATCACGCTCGTGATGGCGGTGTTTTTCTTCTTGACGGTGACGCCGAGCCGGGAGGTGCCGCCGAATTTCATGAAACGGGCGCTCACCCAGATTGAGGCGGGCGATCTGCGCGGGGCGTATCAGATGTGCGAGGGGCGGGATGAACTGCTGGCGAACGTGCTGCGGGCCGGGCTCAAGATGTACGGCCATGATCGCTACGTGATCCAGGAGGCGATGGAGAGCGAGGGCGAGCGGGGCGCGACGGCGCTGTGGCAGAAGATCTCGTATCTGAACAATATCGGCGTGATCGCGCCGTTGCTGGGCCTGCTGGGCACGGTGCTGGGGATGATCGGGGCGTTCGGCGCGATGGCGCTGGATGATGCGAAGGTGAAGGGGTTGACGATGGCGTACAGCGTGGCCCAGGCCATGATCACGACGGCGGCGGGCCTGCTGCTGGCGATCCCGGCGATGGTGGTGTACTTCTACCTTCGGGGCCGGGTGATCAAGATTGTGGCGGCGGTGGAGGCCCAATCGAGCGAGCTGATCGAGGCGCTCACACGGAGTCAACATCCATGAAGTTCGGACGGCGCGCACAGGAAGAGGGCGAGAGCATCCCCTTGGCCCCCCTGATCGACATCGTGTTCCTTACGCTGGTGTTCTTCATGACGACAACGGTGTATTCGACGCTCGAGAGCGAGATCGACATCGAGTTGCCGACGGCGAGCACGGCGGAGCAGAGCGAACGTTCGCACGGGGAGATCTTCATCAATCTGCGGGACGACGGGCGGATCATCATCAACAACCGCGAAGTGACGCTCGAGGGATTGCAGGAGATTCTGAACCGGGTGGCGGAACACTTCCCCGGGGGCGCGGTGATCATTCGGGGAGATCGGGATGCCATGCTGGGCCGGGCGATTGCGATTCTGAACTGCTGCCGGAACGCGGACATCCAGAACGTGTCGTTTGCGGCGTTGGAGGAAGACGTCGAGGAGACAGGCTGACGTGCGAGGCGTAGCGACAGCGAAGCGGGCCGCGGCAGGGCTCGTGGCGGCGTTGGCGGTGGCAGTGTGCGCGGCGGCGGACTCGCCGGAGCAGGTGCAGATCGACTTTGCGGACGGGCTGTTCCAGCGCGGGTTCTACGAGATGGCGGCAGATGCCTACCGGGAATACCTGGAGAAGTATCCGGATGGGGAGCACGTGCGGACGGCGCTGCACCTGCTCGGGGAATGCGAGTACTACCTGCGTGAGTTCGACGCGGCGCTGGCGTCGTTGAACAAGCTGCTCGAGCTGGAAGCGAAGGGCCTGACGCGGCAACGGGCGCTGTTGCGGAAAGGGGAGGTGTTGTATCGCCTGCAGCAGGGCAAGGAGGCGGCGCCGGTGCTCGAGGAGTTGACGGGGGAAGGCATCGATCCGGAGGTGCGCGCGGAGGCGCTCTTCTATCTCGGCAAGCTGTGTTACGAGAGCGATCAACTCGACAAGGCGCAGAAGGCGTTCGACACGTTGATCGAGAGCCTGCAGGGGAGCCCGCTGGTGCCGTACGCGCGGTATCAGCTTGCGTTCGTATACCTGTCGCAGGGCCAGCCGGAGAACGCGGCCACGGAATTCACGGCGGTGGCGAACTCGGGGGCGGACGAGGCGTTGCGGGTGGAGAGCCGGTTCCGGGCGGCGGAGACGTACGATCAGATCGGGTGGTATGACGCGGCGGTGGTGGCGTATCAGAAGCTGCGGGAGGATTTCCCGGGCTCGCAGTACGCGGATCGGGCCGTGCTGGGCCACGCGTGGGCGCTGTATCACGCAGGCAAATACGGGGACGCGTCGAAGCTGGCCACCGAGTACATCGAGAAGCAGCCGGACAGCGCGTCGATCGCGGGGATGAAGTACCTGCAGGCGAACTGCGTGCTGGAGCAGAAGGACTACGCCAACGCGCTCGGGATGTTCCAGGCGATCCGGGAGCAGTATCCGGATTCCCAGTTCAGCGGGCGGGCGGCCTACAAAGTGGCGTGGACGCATTTCCTGAGCGGGGATTTGGACGCGGCGAAGGCCGCGTTGAAGGTGTTCTTCGACACGTACAAGGACTCGCCGCTGATGGGCGAGGCGGCGTTCCTGCGGGGCTCGGTGCTGGCGGCGGAAAAGAACTACGAAGACGCGCATGAGGAGTTCCGGCTGGTTGCGGAGAAGTATCCGGAGAGCGAGTTTGGGCCGGAGGCGCTCTACAAAGTAGGCGAGTGCCTGGCGCAACTCGGGCGGATGGAAGAGGCGGCGGCCGTATTCGAGTCGTTTGCGGAGAAGTATCCGCACAACATCCTGGCCAAGGACGCCCTGCTCCGCGTGGGCGATGCGGAGTTCTTCTCGGCGTCGTTCGAGAAGGCGATCGCGAAATACCAGCATACCCTCGAAACGACGGAAGATCCGGCCATCCAGGAAGAGACGCTGTTCCGGATGGCGATCACCTATCACAACATGCAGAAGTTCAAGGAGAGCGCCGACACGTTTGCGGCGCTGCTCGAGCGATTCCCGGAGAGCGCCCATGCCGCGGAGGCGAATCTGCGGCTCGGCGATTACTTCCTGTATGAAGCGAAGGATCCGGTGAAGTCGATCGCGCCGCACGAAACCGCGTACAAGGCGGATCCGAAGGGGCCGTTCGCGGGGCGGGCGCTGAAAGGGCTCGCGCTGGCGCGGTACGAGACGAACGATCACGACGATGCGGTGAAGCTGTTTCTGCAGGTGATGACGGACTATCCCGCGGTGGAACTGAACGAACAGGCGTACGCGTGGGTGGGCGAATACCTGTTCGAACGGGAGCAGTGGGAACAGGCGGCGGTGGCGTTCGGGGCGATGCTGCGGGCGATTCCGGACTATCCGAACCCGGAGCGGGTGCGGTTCCGGATCGCGGAATGCAGCGAGCGGGCCGGAACCGCGCGCGGGGCGATCGAGTTGTACGGGGCGGTGGTCGAGGAGGCGCCGCGGAGCGCGTCGGCGGTTCAGGCGAAATACCGGATGGCGAGGCTGCACGAGACGCTGAACGAGATGGATGAGGCGATGCGACTCTATGAGGAGGCGGCGGACACGAACACGGGGGACACGGCGGCGCGTGCGCGGTTCCGGGTGGGAGAGCTGCTCGAGGCGAAAGAGGATTACGTGGGCGCGGCGAAGAGCTTCATGTTCGTGGCGATCGTGTTCCTGCACGAGGAATTGTCGCCCGAGGCGTTGTGGCGGGCGGGGCAGTGCCGGGAGAAGAGCGGGAGCGTGGATCAGGCGAAGCGGGCGTATCAGGACGTGATCGCGGAGTTCCCGGACAGCCCGCAGGCGGAGAAGGCGCAGGCGCGCCTCGCAGAACTGGGGTAGGAGGGCCGGAATGATGAGTAAGAGGACGCTGCTTGCGCTCAGTGTCGCTCTGTCCGTCATTCTGCACGGCCTGCTGCTTGCGGTGGCGCCGCGAGTCGATGTGCTGACGGCACGGGCGGCGCCGCCGGATCTGTTTCGCACGTTCAAGGTGCAAGTCGTGGAGGATACGCGGCCGCCAGTGGACACGACGCCGGGGGCGGAGGGCACGCCGCTGGTGACGCGGCCGGGAACGGTGCGCGATCTCCTCGAACAGGAGAGCCAGCGCCTGGCGCCCGACGAGTCGCTGCTGGAACAGATAGTCGACATCGAGGAACTGGCGCAACGCGCGTCGGCGGAGGAAGTGGAGCGGGAGCACGAACTGGAGCCGGACGAGTCGGTGTTGGCGAAAGTGGACGCGAAGATCATCGAGATCTCCGAGTCGACGGCGCGACAGGACATCCAGGTGGCGCGGCGGCTGGTGGCGCCGAGCTCGAACCGCATCCTGGGGGAGGATGAGTTTCCGCTGCTCCGGGGCACGCCGGACGAGACGGAAGAGGTGCTGGTGCTGAAGCCGCTGCCGGCGCGCCGGGTGGGGAGCGGGGGCGGCGGGGCGGAACCGGCCCCGGCGTTGCTCGAGAAGCCGGAGGAGCCGTCCGGGCCGGCCGAACCCGCGGAGAAAAAGGCGGCGCAGCCGCTGGGTGAACCGCCGCTCGAGAAACTGGCGGTTCGCAGCCGGGTGGCGGCCGAGGTGCGCAAAGACACCGACTACGAGTTCATGGACGATCTGCTGGATGTGCACCTCGAAAGCTACCTGCCCCCGGGCCAGGGAGAGGGTTTCTTCCGGCTGCGGATCGTGCCGAAGGAAGGTGAGGACATCCCGCCGCTTCCGAAAGACGTGACGTTCATCGTGGACGCCTCGCGCAGCATCATGCCGCGGAAGCTGGAACGGACGGCGGCGGGCGTGCGGAGCTGCATCGAGGGGTTGCGGCTCGAGGATCGCTTCAACGTCGTGGTGTTCCGCGACTCGGCGACGCCGTTCCGCCCGGGCCTGGTGGAGGCGACGCCCGAGAACAAGGCGGCGGCGGCGGCGTTTCTGGACGAGTTGGAGTCGCGGGGCGAAACGGACGTGTACACGGCGATCAAGCCGGTGGTTCTGTCGGAATTCCGCGCGGGGATTCCGAATGTAGTCATGTTGATGACGGACGGGAAGCCGACGACGGGGATCCGGGACGCACGGACAATCATCAACGCGTTGACGCAGGACAACGCCCTGCGGAAGAGCATTTTCGCGTTTGGCGGCGGCCGGACGGTGGATCGCTACATGCTGGATCTGCTGGCCTATCGGAACAAGGGCGAGTCGCATGTCG
The DNA here is from genome assembly GCA_016934125.1 of Candidatus Hydrogenedentota bacterium. Lineage (GTDB taxonomy): Bacteria > Hydrogenedentota > Hydrogenedentia > Hydrogenedentales > SLHB01 > JAFGTL01. The sequence continues at coordinate 706 of JAFGTL010000096.1, read as the reverse complement.
CGCCGGTGCTGGAAGACATCGATGAAGAACTGGCCGGCTTCTTCGGCAAATTGCAGGATCCGTTGCTGGTGGATTGCCAGGCGGACTACGGGTGGGTGGCCGAGGAGAACGTGTTCCCCAAACAGCTCCCGGACTTCTACAAAGGGCGCGCGGTGACGGTCTACGGCCGGTTCGATCCTGAGAAGCAGCGCGAATTCGCCATGCGGCTGACAGGGCTCGCGGGGGATCGGAAGAAAGAGGTTGTATTCAAGGCCGATCTGCGCGAGGCGGCCACGGGCAACAGCGATATTGCCCATGATTGGGCGTTCCGGAAGGTGTATTTCCTGATCGGCGAGACGTGCCGCGTTGGGGAAACGCCGGAACTCATGGACCAACTGCGCGCCCTGACTCGCGAGTACGACATCCGGACAGCCGGCTACGACGGTTAGCGGCTTGCCGCATCTGCCGCGGGCACAAGCGACGGGATCCTATCGATGCTGTTAATCACCTTCCTGCTGGGGGCCTCCCTCGACATCCAGGGCCCGGACACGGCGGCGTGGACGAACGCCCGGTGCGAACTCGCCCCCGAGGCCGCGGGTGTGGCCGCCGCCTACGACTTCGCAGCGTTTCCGCAGGGGTGCTGGTTCCGGCGGGCCTATGCGGAAGAACAGGATCTGCGGCCGTATCGTTTTCTCCGGTTCGATGTGGACGGCGACGGCTCGGGGAC
>JAFGTL010000095.1 GCA_016934125.1 Candidatus Hydrogenedentota bacterium | reverse complement strand
GAACCTCGGCCCGAGCAACACCGGCTCGCGCAACGAACTGGTTACGTATGCCGGCCTCGAAGGGCGCATGCGGGAGGTGGCCGACGCGGGATACAACACCGTCATCAATAACGGGCTTCACTTCCGCCTGTGCCATCCCGATGAGATGGCCATGATGACGGCGAACATGAAGCGTACCTGCGATGTGGCCCACCGTTACGGCCTGCGCGTCATCGAGCACCACGACGTGCCCATCATGCAGGCCCACAACCAGGGCTTCAAAACCCTCCTGGCCCACACCGACTGGCTCGAGCGCGACATCGAATCCGGCAAGGTGTGCACCGAGTTCTGCATCAATAACCCGGGATTTCTCCAGTGGTACTACGAGTGGTTCCGGGACTACGCCCGCGCCACCGGCATCGACGGCGCCATGCTCGATGAGGTGAGCTTCTTCGGCCCCGAGTTCTGCGGCTGCGCCCACTGCCGGGCCCGATTCACGCGCGACACCGGGCTGGCACTCCCCTACCGCGATGCCGGCGAGGTGTTCCACAACCGAGACAGCGCGCTCTGGATCGCCTGGGAGAAGCAGCGCGTCCGCTCGAGCAGCGATTTCTTCCGGGGCATCCGCGCCATCTTCGACGAGTGCAAGCCGAGTGCCACCCTCATGGCCTACACCACGCATTACGGCTTCACCTCCTCGTACGGCTCGCGGCGGTATGGCGGCGATATCGTGGATCGCGCCCGCTATATCGACTTCCTCGGCACCGAGATCATGTCGCGGAACGTCTTCTACAGTCACCGCTCCGTGTTCGCGTTCCGAAAAGCGAAGGCGGCGCTCGGCCTCTACTTCCAGAAACCCATCTGGGGTCTCGTCTACCACCTCGACGATCCCGACTTGGCCTATTTCGGCTGGGCGCTTCTCCAGATGAACCGGCAGGTGGGGTGGATTCCGAGCATCGAAGGGTTCGACATCGGCCGGTTCATCAACTGGGATGGCCGGATGAACGCCCGCGATGCCGTGCCGCTCAGCGACGTCGCGATCGTGTTCTCCCGGGCCTGCTGCAACTACAACCGGCGCACAAGTCACGCCTCCTCGGCCATGGGGTGGTCGCAGCAGCTCAGCGACGGACACATTCAGCACGACATCATCCTCGATCTGGGCCTGACGGCCGAGGCGCTCGCGCGGTATCGCGTCGTGATCCTGCCCGACGTGGAATGCCTGAGCGATGAGGCGGCTGCGGCGCTCGATGCATATGTCGAGGCGGGCGGGCGGCTGTTCGTAACCCGGTGGGCCGGCCAACTGAACGAGGACGGCATTCCGCGCGAGGCCGGGCCGGCGCTTGCGTGTCTCGACGGGATCGAGGTGGGCGATACGGCGATCAAGGGCCCGCTGAACGTCCAATCCGCTGAGGGAGATCCCTTCATCGTGGACGCGGCCGCCTCGGCGGCCAGCGTTCGCGAGGGGACAGAGGTGTTGGCCTGGAGCGTTGATGAGAACGATGCGCGGCTGAGTCCGGCCATCGCGCGGCGCCCGGCCGGGGCCGGCCAGATCGTGTATCTTGCCGTGCCGCTCGGCGCCGTCAACTGCATGCGTGAATACACCGTCGGCGACACGTATGAGTTCGCCGTGAACGAGCCGGCCCGCGACTTGCTCTGGGGCGTACTCCGGGCCACGGCCGGGGAGCCCTTTGCTGTCGAGGCCATCCAGGTGCCCGAGCAGGTGTTTCTCGCCGCCTATGAGGTGCCCGAAGGCTATGCGATCCACCTCCTGAACGCCACCGGCGCCCGGCTCGCCCCGGGGGAGTCGATCCCACGTACGGCCGGCGACGAGCCGTTCCCGCCGCTTCCAGACGACATCGTGTTCGATCTGCGCGTGCCGGCCGTGTCGAGCGGACGCCTTGTCAGCCCCGACTACGACAGGGAGCGCAGGCCGGGCATCGAGAAATGGGATGATCGTTACCGCATCACGGTGCCGCGCGATGCGTTGCACGCGTATGCGGTTGTGTATCTGGAAGGGGGGGAACCGCGATGAACGTCTACATCTGCACGGATCTGGAGGGGGTGTGCGGCGTGTTCCGCTGGGAGCAGACGCGCGAATACGGCACGCCGGCCAACGTGGAGGCGCGGCGGCTGCTCATGGGCGAGGTGAATGCGGCCGTGGCGGGCGCCTTCGACGCCGGGGCGGCACGCGTGGTGGTGCGCGACGGCCACAACGGCGCCAAGAGCTTCCTCCCGGAGGAACTCGACGAGCGGGCCGAGATGATTATGGGCCTCACGAGCCGGTATGACGACGTGACGAAGGAGGGGTTCGATGCGGCCATTCTGCTCGGATACCACGCCATGAGCCACACCCAAGGCGGGGTTCTGTGCCATACCCAGAGCAGCGTGGGCTGGAACAACTACTGGATCAATGATCGGCTGGCCGGCGAGATCGCCCAGAGCGCCATCATGCTCGGGGCCCAGGGCATCCCCGTGGTGATGGTTACGGGCGATGACAAGACGTGCGCTGAGGCGCGCGACTGGCTCGGCGACGGTGTGGTGACGGTTGAGGTGAAGAAGGGATTGAGCCGGGAAGGCGCCCTCATGCTGGCGCCGAAGAAGGCGCGCGCCCTGATCCGCGAAGGGGCGCGAGAGGCCGTGGCCAATGCCCCGGTGGCCGCACCGTTCAGGCCTGAGTTTCCCCTGCGGATTCGGTGGCAGTACAAAGACAGCCTCGTGGTGGATCGTTACCGGGGCGAGGCGGAAGTGATCGATCCCTACACCATCGAGAGACTCGTGGCCGATCCGGCCGACATCCTCGCGCCCTAAGGGCCCGGGGAAGTGGGCCCGTGCCAGGCCTCGGGCGGGCTGGGCTATGCCGACAGCGAGTTCGCCTTGGGCAGGCGCATCACGAAGCCTCGATCGGCGTCATACACCAACTGGCCCTCGTGGTGCTCGGCGGCTTCGCGCGCCAAGGGCAACCCCATGCCCAGGTGCGGATCGCCCTTGGTGGTGAAGAACGGCTCGAACATCCGGGCGCGGAGTCCCTCCTCGATCGGGGGCGCCGAATCGCTCACCGTGAATTCGTAGGCGTCGTCCGATTGCGTCACGGCGATCCGGATGTGGCGGGAATCGGCCTCGGCCACCGCCTCAATGGCGTTCCCGATGAGGAACATGAGCGCCCGCTGCAGCATCGGGAGATCCGCCGTCAGCGTTCCCAGCCCCTCCGGCAGACTTGCCGATACGTTGATCCGGGCCACCTTCGTGTCGTATCGCCGGAGATCCAGAACGCGGGCCACGAGCTTGTCCGGGCTCACCACCCTCACGTCCGGCCGCTGTTTGCGGGCGATGTCTGTCAGGTTGTTGACGAGCCCGCTGGCATTGCGGACGGCCCCGACGATCTCCGTGATCATGCGCGCGGCCTCCGCGGACAGGCCTTCCTCGAGTCCGATCAACTCGGCGTAGGCCATGATGGCGCCCAGCATGTTGTTCACGTCGTGGGTGACGCTGCTTACGCACTGCCCAACCTGTGCGTACTTGCAGGCATTGAGAACGCGGGAACGGATCTCGGAAGGGCCAAGCTCGTGCTCAGACGTCACACTCACCTCCTCGTCCCAAGGACGCCCCGAAACGGCCATTCACAGCCGCCAGGAGTTAAGTATTGTCAGATTTCCGCGAACTAGTCAAGGGGAATGCCGGATTTTCCGGACGTTACCCCCGTCTCGGGCCCTTACAGGTTCGACACGATCGCCCTGCCGAACTCGCTGCACTTGAGCAGCGTGGCCCCCTCCATGAGCCGGGCGAAGTCGTAGGTCACCGTCTTGGCCTTGAACGTCTTGATCATGGCGGCCACAATGGCTTCGGACACCTCGCCCCACCCCATGTAATCGAACATCATTGTCCCGGAAAGTATTACGCTGCTTGGGTTTACCTTGTCCTGCCCGGCGTACTTGGGCGCGGTGCCATGGGTGGCCTCGAATATGGCGGCGCCGGTCTCGTAGTTGATGTTCGCGCCCGGCGCAATCCCGATTCCGCCCACTTGCGCCGCCAGCGCGTCACTCATGTAGTCGCCGTTGAGGTTCATCGTGGCGACGACGTCGAACTCGAGGGGCCGCGTCAAGATCTGTTGGAGGAAGATGTCGGCGATCGTGTCCTTCACGAGGAGCTTTTCGCCCGGCTCGCCGCCGCAG
>JAFGTL010000094.1 GCA_016934125.1 Candidatus Hydrogenedentota bacterium | reverse complement strand
ATCGAAGCGGCGCTGCGCGTCGCCGCCGACAAGGGGTTCCTCTTCGTGATCAACCACGAGGCATCTTCGCCCGACACGGCCGTGGCACTGGCCGATCTGCCCTTCGAGCTTGCCGGGATCGTAGATGTGGCCGACGGCGAGCGGGTATCGTTCGCGCAGGATAGTGACAGGATCCAATTGAACGTTTCCGTGCCGTTGGGGGAAGTCCGCCTGTTCAGTCTTCTCCCGAAGGCCGGACAAGGGCGGCCGTAACGGCCGGACAGGAGGAGCACCGGGATGAGCGGGCGCTACGGAATCCGCGCGGCCATGGCCGTGGGCCTTGCCGCACTGACGGCGACGGGATGCATGACAATCGGAGGTGGCAGACGCATGAACGTGGAAGGCGACAGCCTCGTGCTGGCGAAGACGATGCCCGGAAACCTGTGTTTCGCGCGGATCGTGCCCGGTTCGCTCACGGTTCGCAGCACCTATGAGCGCGGAGGGGAATCGACGATCACCTATGAGGAAGGCGTCGATTACACCGTGGACTATCGCCAGGGGGCGGTAGCGCGCACCGCGGAGTCGCGGATTCCGGATTTCACCACGAACGTGCTATACGGCCAGAAGGACTTCGATCACACCAAGTTCCCCGGATTCGGAAACAGCCCGTTTTTCGTGTTCGCGGACTACAAAACCCGGCGCGCCTTCGCCCTCACGGAGGAAACCGATCAGTCCGCCCTCCTCGCGAAGTCCCGCGAGAAGCTCGAGGCCGGCGGCCCCTTCAAGATCCTCGCCTACGGCGACAGCATCACCGCCGGCGGCGATGCCTCCTCCGTGCCGCTTCGATTCCAGCAGCGCTATGGGCGGTATCTGGCCGAGCGGTTTCCGGCGGCGCGCATCGAGGTTGAGAACGGCGCCACGGGCGGGGACAGCACCGTCCAGGGGCTCGCACGCCTCGAAGAGAAGGTGCTGACGCGCGAGCCCGACCTCGTCCTGCTCGGGTTCGGCATGAACGATCACAACCTGCACGGCGTTCCGCCCGAGACATTCGAGGAGAACCTGCTCACGCTGGTGGCACAGATCCGCGAGCGGACGGGCGCGGACATCATGCTGTTCTCGACCTTCCCGCCCAACCCGGACTGGCACCACAGCAGCCACCGCATGGAAGTGTACGCCGCCGCAACCCGGCGGGCCGCCGAGCGCGGGAGTTGTGCTTACGCAGACGTGTTCTCGGTGTGGCAGAAGGTGCTGCAGCGGAAGGATGTGCCCAGCCTGCTGGGCAACAACATCAACCATCCGAACGACTTCGGCCATTGGCTCTACTTCGAGGCGCTCAAGGCCGTCCGGTTCTGAGCAATGGGAGAAGGCCCGGGCCACAGGCCGGGCGCCCCGGCTACTGCGTAGGCGTCACCCAGATCAGCGGCGTCAGGCAGTCTTCGTCGGAGTCGGTGCCGTGGTTGCCGTTGGTGACGCCGTCGTCATCGACCACCGCGTGCTGGCCGTGATCCGCGAGCACGAGCACGCCGTAGCCTTGGCCGCGTAACGCGGGCACCCGCCGCGCCAGCCACGCATCCGCCGCGGCCACCGCTTCGCCCGCCTCGTCCGAGTACGGCCCGTGGGCGTGGAACACCTCGTCCGTGGCCCCGTACTGAACGATGAGGAAATCGGGCCGGGCCTCTTCGACGATGGCCGCGAGCCCGGCGTCCACGTCGTCATCATTCTCGCCCGGGCCCGCGTTGGACAGATCCGCGAACCGGCCCAGCAACTCGTGGCCCGTCCAGCCGCGGCGCCCGAACCCCGCGCTCGTCTTGCCCGCCGCCCGGAGCAGATCGAACAGCGTCTGGCACCGGAAATCCCGATCAAACGCGTGGGCGCCATGACGCCGCACGCCGGCCCCCGTCACCATGCAGCCGAAGTTCACCGGCGTGACGCTCGGCATCACCGCGCGCAACGTAGCCTGCCGGTGATCGGCCAGCCCCTCGAGGAAGGGCATTTGCTGGGCCCAGTGCCTACGGATGGCCAGGCCGAGGGCATCCACGCCCAACACCGCCACCCGATCCACGCCCGCCAAATCCCTCACCACGGGCCGGATTGGCCGCGCCTCCGCGGAGGCGGGCTTGGGCAGCCCGAGAATGGCCGCGACCGTCGGCGCGACGGCCTGCATGGGATACTCGACGAGGCGCATCATACTCCTTCCGTGTGGAATGCGGAACTGCAGCACTCTTCCCCGAGCGGAAGTGTAGATCCCCGCGTCCCGGGAACGCAAGGCGATGAACGCGCTACCCCGCCGGCCGTAGGGCATACTCGAGATCCGGCACCGGCCTGCCGTCGGCGTCGGCGATCCGGAACACGAATCCCCAGTTAAGCTGGCCGTTGCAGATCTTGAGCAGGATGCTGCTGGTGCCGGCCGGCAGCGTGGCCGGCACGACTTCGCGATCCAGAAACGCCGTCCCCTCGTAGGGGTAGTCGAACACGAGTTGGCCGTTCAGCCACATCTTGCCGGAATCGTTGGTGCCCAGCCGGATCTGCACTTGGCGCTCCACGGGCGACGTCACGTAACAGAGCGCATAGGCGCACACGTGCTCCGTGGGTTGGTAGATCTTCGTGAAGTCCACCGACGCCCGCCGATCGGCCTGCCGGTGCTCGATCCAGCGGATCGCGCCCGTCATGCCTGCGTATTCGGCGTCGAGATCGATCGACTCCTCCGGCGCGTACACGGCGTGATGGCCTGCGAATGCTTCGCCGTTTTCGAAGGGGCCCAGCACCATCCAGTTGCACACCGTGCCGAAGTGCTCGCGCAGGTTCAACACGCCCCCGCGGTGGTAGTCCAGCGCGGCGGCCCAGTGTTTGCCGGCCTCGGCGGCGTCGAGCAGGGCCGCTTCGCCCAGGCGCACGGAGGGCACGTCCCGCGGCCCGGCAAAGCTCACGCAGGGCCGCACGCCCAGATCCGACGCGTAGTCGCGGAGCCGGAGTGCGCGCAATTCCTTGGCGAGTTCGACATACCTGGGCGTGACGACGATCTCCCGGGCCGCGATCACCTCGAGGTACGCTTCGAGGCCGGGCTCGCCCGAATACTTGTCCAGTTCGCGGCCGATCAGCTGCTCGCGGCAGTTGTGGCTGTAGATCCAGTTGTAGCGGCGCGAGCTCATGAGCGACGCCGCGTAGGCCTGGCGGAACTCCTCGATGGGCATGCCCGGCTCGTAGACGGCCTCGTGGTCGAAGCCGAACGGCCAGACTCCCGCCGCGATGGAGCATTGCTCGCGCCAGTACTTCCAGGCCCGCCGGCTCAGGAGCCGGTGGAACACCTCGTTGCACGCCCAGGTGTGCCCGAACATGTAGCGGATGTTGGGGTTGCGGTAGGTGTATTCCGTACAGTAATGGACACCGCCGGGTGCATTCCGGCGAGCGGCCTCCTCGATCCAGGCCGTGTGAATCACGGCCCCGAGACTAAACCCCTGTTCCGGAAACGTGAGAAACACCATGTCGGGGAATTCGTCGTACAGGATGCGCATCACGCCGAGCATCCGTTCGCGGATCATGCCGGCCAGTTCCTCTCGCGAGTATCCGTCGTACGTATAGCCATCCCACTCGAAATCGTACTGCTCCCCCACGTACTCGATGTCCAGGGCAATACCGGTGCAGCCGGTATCCCGCGCGAAGATAGCGAATTGGCGGAAGTTGTGGTAGGCGTGCTGCCACGCGGTGTCGTTGAACCACTCGAAATGGTGATCGAACGCCACCTTGAGGAACGTCTCGGAGCCGATCCGGCGGCATACCGCGTTGGCTTGGCGCGCCTGCTGGAACATCTCGTCGGATTCGCCAATCGTCCAGGGCGCCCCGTCCCGCGCCCAGATGTCGCTTGCCCAGTCCCGCGCCACGAAGTCCATGAAGAACGCGCTCACGCCGCGCCGCGCCCACTGTTCGGCGTCGGCGGCGATGTGATCGGGCCCCGCGGAGAACAAGATGGTTTTGGGCAGGGAGAGTTCGCCGGCCGGCCCGTAGTGCAGGCCCGGCTCGGCCGTCCTCGATATCGAATCCGGCACCTGCGGTGGCGCTCCGGCCAACACAAACACCGACAATCCAAGCAGGCTCAAGATCCGCGCGTAATTCATCGAGGCGCCCTCCCCTGATGTGTGCCGTCCGGACAACCCGCTGAGGGCAGTATGCACGAGTGCCGCGGGGGAGGCAATTCCCGGATCGCGATTCGCTGCCTGCCATGGTAGTATACGCCCTCGAAGCGGCCTGAACACACAAGGAAGGGGCTCGAAGGCCATGAAGTCGACAGCGCTGATATGTGACGATGGACAGCACTTCTCGCTTACAGATGTGATTTTGCCCGATCCGGGGCCCGGCACCATGACGGTGCGCACGTTGTACTCGGGGGTCAGCATCGGCACCGAATTCGCCCTCATCCGCAACAAGATCTCCTGGGGGCCGTATCCCCTGTGTACGGGATACCAGGGCGTGGGCCTCGTGGAAGAGGCCGGCGCAGAGGTTGAAGGATTCCGGCCCGGCGATACCGTGTACTACCGCGACAACCGCTCCATCGCGCTTCCCGGCGGCGCCGCCGTATCCGCGGTGAGCGGCACCCACTGTGCCCACGCGGTGATCGATCCCAATCGAACCCACGGCGTCGCCCTGTTGCCCGAGGGCGTCCCGCCCGATGTGGGCAGCATGTTCGTCATGCCCGCCGTGGGCCTCTTCGGTGTGGATATGGCCAACCCGCGCATGGGCGCATCCGTCGTGGTTTACGGGGCCGGCCTCATCGGCCTCGGCGTGATCGCCGCCTGCGTGCACCGGGGCTGCGTCGTCATCGCCGTCGATCTCGATCCCGCCCGGCTCACCGTGGCGGCGAAGCTTGGCGCAGATCACACCATCAACGGCGCCGAACAGGATGTCGCCCAGGAAGTGGAACGCCTGTGCCCGGGCGGCGCAGACACCGTGTTCGAGGCGACGGGGCTGCCGGCCTGCGTGGACGCGGCCATTGCCCTCTGCCGCCGGAACGGCGTGTTCGTCTGGCAAGGCAACTACGGCGCGGCGCCCGTCTCGATGCACTTCCTTCCGCCCCACGCGCGGCATCTCAAGATGCTCTTTCCGTCGGACGACGGCTTGGCGCCGTGTCGTCGCGCCGTACTCAAGAACATCGCCATGGGCGCACTCAAGTGGGAACACACCATCACGCACCGCGTCCCGTACGCCGAGGCCGCCGAGTTCTTCGATCGGATCAACAAGAACCAGGCCAAGGATGTGCTCGGCGCGGTGATCCAGTGGGCGGGCTGAACCGGCGGCCGGGGCGCCGCGGCGCGGCGAGCTAAGGAGTATTCCATGAGCAGTATCCTCGTGACAGGGGCGAGCGGATTCATCGGCCGCGCGCTGTCCAAGTCGCTATCCGGGGCCCACGATGTCGTCTGCATGAGCCGGCGCGATCCGGATCTCGGCCTGGACTACGTGAAAGGGGAGTTCTCCTCGTTCGAGGATCTTCGCCGCCTCGACGCGTACGCCATCGACGCCGTCATCCATCTCGGCGCCGTCACGGGCGGATGCAGCGAACGCGACGCCATCCTCGTGAACGTTGAAGGCACGCGCTGCCTCATGCGGTATCTGATGGATCGCGGCTGCGCCAAATTCGTCATGGCTAGTTCCATCGCCGCCATCGGCATCCAGAACGTCAGATGCAGGCCCCAGGAATTGCCCGTTCCGGACGAGCACCCCTGCCTCGACTGCGACGGATACGGGGTGTCCAAGTATCTCATGGAGGAGGTCACCCGCTACTACGCCCGCCAGAACGAGAACATCGATGTGATCAACCTCCGCTTGTCCACCGTCGTTCCCGAGGACAAGCCCGCCTCGTTGAGGGCGGCCGGGCCGCTCGGCCCGTGGGCGCTCGGGAGCGTCACCGTGATGCTGCTACCCGATGCGATGCGGGCCTTCACGCTTGCGGTGGAAGCGCCGCGTAGCCCCGGCGTGCGCATCATGAACGCTGCCGGCCCGAAGGCCTGGGCCAAGGATCCCGTGGGGCGCATCCTCCGTGGCTGGTATGGGAACGATGTCGACGTGTCGCACTTCGAACGGCCCGGCCACGAGTTCGACTCGGTGTACGATGTAAGCCGGATCGAGCATGAGTTGGGATTCGTGGCCGAGCGCACGCCCGACGTGGTGTTCCCCGGGGAACAGGCCGGATGAGGCCTGGCGGAAGCGTGGGGGAGATGGGCCGGCGTGTCACGAGGGCTATCCGGAGCCGAATGGAGGGTGCGTCATGCAACTGGAAGCGCTGAGCGTTCTTTCGTCGGACGACATCACGCAGATTCACGAAGCCACACTCGAATTGCTCGAGGAATGCGGCGTTCAGATCGGCAGCGCGCGGATGCTCGAACTCCTCGCCGGACGCGGCGTGGCCGTCGACAGCGAACGCGGTGTAGCGCGCTTCCCGCGCGCGTGCGTGGAGGACGCCCTCGGCCTGATCCCGCCCCGGTTCGACGTGTTCGACCGCGAGGGGCAACCGGCCTTTGTCCTGGGCGATGGCGTGCCCAAGATCGCCGCGGGACACAACGCCGTGTTCTGGGTAGACTCGGACACCGGGGAAACCCGGCCGTCGCGCGTGGCCGATGTGGAACTCTTCGCACGGATTTGCGAAGCCCTCCCATCCATCGACATGATCGGGATTCCCGTCATGCCGCAGGACGTGGCCGATCCGGCCGCGTCGCTGATCTACGGCGTCAAGGCCTGCATCGAGAACAGCCGCAAACCGATCTTCTTCTCAACCGATCAGCCGGCCGTCAACCGCACCGTGATCGCCATGCTCGCCGCCGCGTTCAAGGGCGATCTGGCCGGCCAGCCCTACGGCATCAGCCAGCTTTCGCCCACCAGCCCGCTGTTCTGGGAGGGCAGCGTCCTCGAGGCCCTCATCGAGACCGTCGAGGCGGACGTCCCCCTCGCGATCCTGCCCGAGCCCAATGCGGGCGTGTCGGCCCCGTACTCGCTGGCCGGGCTGCTCACCGTCAACAACGTCGAATGCCTCTCCGGCCTGGTGATGGCCCAACTCGTGCGGCCCGGCGCAAAGGTGCTGTACGCCAACTCGTGGACGACCACCGACATGCGCACCGGCTACGCGCTGGTTGGCTCGGCCGAAACCACCGCGTGCCGGATCGCGGGCGCCCAACTCGCCCGGTTCTACCACGTGCCGTCCCACACCACCGCGCCCAATTCCGATAACCACGCCCACGACGAGCAGAACGCCTGGGAGAAGGCGCTGAGCCTGTTCTGTGCGGTAGGTGCCGGGAACGATCTGATCGTGAACTGCGGCATGTTCGCCACGGGCATGACGTGTAGTCACGAACAACTCGTCATGGACGAGGAAATGGCCGCCTTCGCGCGCCGGATTGCCACAGGAATCGCCGTGGATCGCGCGTCAATCGCCCAGGATCTGATCCGCGAGATCGGGCCCCACGGCACCGGCTATCTGACCGCCCCGCACACGCTGGAACGGCTGGCCGGCGACGAATACCTCGAGCCGCGCGTGTCGGTGCGCGGCCCGCGGGCCCTCTGGGAAGCCGGCGGCAGCAAGGACAGCTACCGCATGGCCCAGGACAAGGTGCGCGAGTACGCCCGGGAACCGGCGCCGCCACCGCTCGATGCCCGCCGGAGCGCCCGGCTCGAGGAGGTGCTCGCGTCCTTCGGGACGGCGCCGCCGCGATAGGCGGGCACCGGCCGGCT
>JAFGTL010000093.1 GCA_016934125.1 Candidatus Hydrogenedentota bacterium | reverse complement strand
GCTCCGGATATGAACATCGGGGACACCTGAGGTGTCTTCCGTGTCCCCCGCGCCGCAAGACCTGACCAGGCCGGGGAGGATGGGGCCTCCATAAAACCCCTTCTATTATATAGCGCACGGGTGTTTACCCCCCGGCGCGGGGTAACCCGTTATTCTGCGGGAAGATGGGGGCGCGGGAAGGCGATCAGAAGGGGGGCGGAGGCAGGAACGGCCACGGATTGTGTGGATCCGGGGAAGACGAAGGCGGGGACGAACGCGGAGGCGCGGAGGACGCAGAGCCGCGCAGAGCGTGCGCGAGGCCGCGCGAAGCGTGCGCGAGGCCGCGCAAAGAGGAACCACCGGATACGGATCGGGGCCAAGAGGGAGGATCAACCACGAATGGACACGAATGGACACGAATGGACGCGAATGGGAGGGAAGATGGACGGGAATCAGGGCCGATCTGTGGAACCTTCAGTGACGAACGCGGAGGGCGCGGAGGGCGCACAGAGCGAGCGCGGAGCCGCGCAGTGGTGCGGTCTGGGCCGCACCACAACGTGGAGGAGAGGGATCTGGCCACAGATGGACACGGATGAAGTCAGATCCGAGAACGGATGAACGCGGGGGCGCAGAGGCTTCGGGCGCGGAGCCCGAAAGGTGGCTGCCTGTCGATGCTGGGGCCGATTATGGGTCGCGAATGACGCGGAAGCCGAGATCGCTCCGGCGCTGATCGGCCGGGCCGGTTCGCCGGGCGGTGGCGAGGCATTTCCACGCGTTGTTGGCCCATCCGCCGCCGCATTGTTCGCGCAACAGGCCGGCGGCCTCGTCCTGGCACCATTCCCATACGTTCCCGTGCATATCGTGCAGGCCCCAGGCGTTCGGGGGCTTCTCGCCGACGGGGTGGGGCCGGCCGCCGCTGTTCGCGGCATACCAGGCGTAGTCTCCCAGCCGGGTCGCGTCGTCGCCGAAGTGGTAGTCCGAGTCGGCGCCCGCCCGGCAGGCGTATTCCCACTGGGCGCGGGTGGGCAGCCGGAAGGTGCCCGCGTCCATGCCGTTGAGCCGCTCGATGAACGCCGCGGCATCGTCCCAGGACACGGTTTCGACGGGCAGATCGCGGGGTTCCGAGGCGAATTCGCCGGGATTCGTGCCCATGACGGCCTCCCACAGGGCTTGGGAGATCTCGCAGGCGGCCATCCAGAACCCGTCCGGGTTGCCAGGGCCTTGCGGCACCCACGCGAAGGGGATGGTGGCCTTCCCGCCGGGCAAGGCGAGGGTGGCTTGGCGGAAGGCGCCTTCGTGGGCGGGGTGCACGGTGAATCCAACGCCGGGCGCCGTGGGCGGGCGCGTGCCGCTGCCGTCCCCTGCGGCACTCTCGCCGTGATAGGCGGCATACCGGAACGTCATGACGGGGCCGGAGGCGCTGATATCGGTGATGGCGTTGTAGGACGACGCCGGCTGGCCGCCGCCGTACTTGTCCGTGCTGGGCCGGGTCGTGGGGTCGATGCGCGAGACATGGCCGGCGCGGAACAAGTCTCCGGCATCCCCTTGGTTGCGATCCCGTTCCAGATCATAGTCCCCGTCGGCCGGGAGCAGGGCCACCCGATAATGGCAGTTGTTCTGGGGCCAGCCGGGCTGGCCGGGGTAGCCCTCGTCGCGGTTGTCTTCCTTGGCGCGGTCGACGTGCCAGATGGCCAGTCCGCCCTGGGGCAAGCCGGCGTCGAACCCTACGGGTTGCCGGTTCTCGATCAGGAGGTACTCCGTGTCGAGTGGTTCCGGGTGGCTGTATCCGTTGGCGATCTTGTAGACCACCGGCTCGGCCTCCACCTGTGGCACGGAATACGTGCCTGGTATGGCGAGCCATTTCGGTTCCACCCAGCCCAGGAACTCCTTGCACCAGGCCGACAGGTGCTGCGGGCGGAACCCGATCACTTCGAACCCCATGCAGTCCGCCATGAGGCAGTAGTAGCCGGCGCCCCGGCTGCTGTGATCGAGGTCGTATAGATCCGGGAGGCAGGACTGCAGGGCGTAGCGCGGCGAGCCGAGGAGATGTCCGGTTTCGTGGCAGATGCCCGCGATGGACGTGATCATGTCTCGATCCATCACGAGAAGGGCCGGGTTGGCTGTAAACCAGTAGGCCTTGACGGGCGCGCCGTCCGGATTCGTGTCGGCGCTCACCCAGTGCCCCTCGGGCAAGGGCCAGAGGGCCCATCGGACTGACCAGATCCGGTCCGGAAATCCGCCGATGGACGCATCGCACCCGGAGTGGACGATGGTCAACATGTCGACATACCCGTCCCGGTTCTCGTCGAACGCGCCGAAATCCACTCGCGAGTCCACGCAGTTCAGGGCGTCTTCCGCCATACCGATGGTGTTTCTGGGGTAATCGCCCCCGCCGCTCTGCCCGTCTGCGTAATAGGCCTCGGTGTGGGGGAGCGTCACCCAGTCGAGGATCGTGCTGTCGATGACGAACCGGCCGTAGGAGTTCTCGAGGAAGTAGTCGCGCAGGCTGCCGCCCGGCGCGAGCCGGGGATGCCCGCCGGGCCTGTTGAACAGGATGTCGAAATCCTCGCGCGGGCGCGTATGGGTGCCGTGGACGTGATCCTTGAACTTGCACAGCACCACCAGGTTCTTGACGGTGCCTGAAGGGCTCACGAAGGGGGGCCGCTCGCCCGCACGGGAGGCGGGCGGCAGAGCGCGCTGCCGGGCCGCGTCGAACACCTCGGGCGCGGGCCGGAGGCGCGGGGGCAGGCCCTGGGTGCGGGGCACCGCCTCACCTACGGGCAGTCCGGTGGGCACGAGGCGTCCCGAGGGTGCGCGTTCGGCGTACACGTAGCGGCCGTTGTCCACGACCACCGAGTATGCGTCGAGATCCTCATACCAATGGACGAACTCGTCGCCCCGGACGCGGAGCGTGACGGGCGTGCCGTCCGGCTGTTGCGTCTCAAAGGGCTGGGAACCGGCCGGGCCCGCCCACGCGGGCGGCATGGCGATCAAGGCAGTCACCGCCAGACTCAGTGCGAGGCCCAAGCCCCGTGTCTGTCCCGTGCCCATTGCCCGAACTCCCCGGCGTCGTTTGCCGCGGCCGGTTTGTGACAGTATGGTCGCGAGCCGGGCGCCATGCAACTGGCCCGCGTCAGAAGGGGCAAGTTGCGCGCCAAGCTGGCCGTCACATCGCGCCGGGCGCAGCACGCCAGCCCGCGAGCGCTTGCGCGAGGTGCGGGCCGAATACGAGCAGCCCGATGATGACAGAGCCGATAGCGGTGATGAGCACGGCGCCGGCGGCCACGTCTTTGGCTTCGCGGACGAGGGGGTGGTACTCGGGCGAGGCGGCGTCGGCGAGGAGTTCGAAGGCCGTGTTTAGCGCTTCGGCGGTCCATACGGCAACGACGGCCAGGACGATCCAGCACCATTCGGCCCGGCTCAGCCCGCATGCCAGCCCCGCCGCGCACACGGCCACCGTGGCAGCGGCATGCACCCACGCGTTGTGCTGGGATTTCAGCATCGTGCCGATGCCGCGTAGTGCATGCATCACGCTACGTATCCGGCCCGTGAACGTGAACGGCCTTGTCATCGGGGTGTCCCTCCCGTCTGCCGCGCCGGGCCGGAGGACACCGGCCCTTCAATGCGCACCCCTCAGCGGACTGCGCCCGCGGTATTGCCTCGGAGCGTATTGGACTCCACCGCCCAGCTTGTCCAGTGGCGGATCCCGTACTCGCCGTTGTTCTCGCAGGTGTTCTGCCGCGCCGTGCCCTTGCCGCGTTCCAGTTGAATGCCGCTCTTGCCGTTGCCGCGGCAGGTGTTGCCGGACAGTTCGACTTCCGCGTCGGTGGACGACACGATGATCCCCCGCCCGGTGTTCGCTTCGCACCGGTTCTGCACAATGCGCCCCTTCGTTGACGTCCAGGAAATGCCGTCGTCCTCGTTGCGGAGGCAGATGTTACGCTCGATGGTGATGGCCGGGCCGTCATGGGCTACAATTCCGTCGCCGCCGTTCGATTCGCAGGTGTTGCCGGTGAGGGAGCCCCGGGCGCCCGCCCCGAGCCAGATGCCATCGTCGCCGTTGTGGGAGCATTCGCTCGAATCGATGTGTATCTCGAGCCAGGAAGACACGTCCGGAACCCCCGGCGTGTGTTCCTCGAGTTCGATACCGTGCCGCTCGTTCTTGTTACACGTGCAGCGCGCGATTGTAGCGCTGGCCATCAGCGTGATACCCGCCCACTCGTTCTCGTTGAACGTCCCCTCCTCGATCGTCACCCATGTGCCCGTGCCGTGGGCGAACACGCCGATTGCGTTTCGGGTGCACGTCAGTTCCCGGAGGGTTGCATAGGCCCCGTCCAGCACGCCCACACCGCCCTCATGGGCCGTGGCGCCGTTGCCGTCGAACGCGGAGCCGGTAACGACTACATCCGTGTCGGCGCCGGTGATCTGCACGCCGAAGTCCTGATAGCCTTCGAAGCGGCACTTGGCGACCGCCGCCTTGGTTCCCTCTTCCAGCGACAGGCCGATGTGGCCGCCGCCGTTGTCCAGGAACGTGCATTCCTGGACACGGACATCCGCCCCGGCCAGAACCTGGCATGTGACGCCGCAGTAGCCGGCGAACGAGCACCGGGTGAACGTCACGGCGCTCTTCGTGACGAGAACCGCTGTCTTGGAGATGCTGAGGTCAACTTCCACGGTGAGATCCTGGAGGGCGGCTTCCCGGCACCCGTCCAGCAGGATGCCCGGATTCGATGGATGGTCGATGAGGAGGATCACCCCTTGGCGATCCTCGCCACGCACCGTTACGCCGCTCTTGAATGCCAGCGGCTCCTCGGATGCCAGTTTGTACGTCCCCGGCTTCAACAGGATGGTGTCGCCGGCGGCCGCTTGCGCCATGGCCTCGGAGAGGGTGGCGTAGTCGGACGGTACGACAAGCGCCGCGGATGTGCCCGGGGGCTCCGGGGGGCCGGATTTGCCGGGCCCGGGGCCTGGGCCCGGCCCCGGCTGCTCGGAGGAAGGCCCCCACAGGCCCAGACGGGGCGCCAACGCGACGGCCGCCGCGACGGCCACCGCCGCGGCCACCAGAAGCGCCCACGTGGGCCGCCGCCCGCCCCGGGCCGCGGCAGGACGCGGGCTACGAGGCGCGGGCGCCTTGCGCGCCATGCGTTTTCGCCGGCGGGCCGCCTGCTTCGAGGCCTTCTCATAGGCTTGGCGGGCCGCCTCCCAAAGCCGCCGGCGCCCGGCCGGATCCGTTTCAGCGCTGGCCTGGCGGCTGATCGCGTCGCCCTCTTCCACCAGCTCGGACGCAAGTTCGCACTCGTCGAGGCCGATCGCGGAGCGTGTCTGTTCCGCGGTCGCCCGCGCCCGATCCGCCGCATCCTCCTGTTCACGGCGGGCGCGTTCGATGGCCTCCTGCCGCGTCTGGTCAGCGGCGCGTTCCTGGCGCTCGCGGGCTTCGTCCGCCTCGCGCTTCCGCTGGGCGGCGGCCTGGGCCTCCTCATGCTGCGCGCGGCAGGCATCGAAGGCGGCGAGGAGGGCGGCGGTGGTCTGGAAACGTTTTTCGGGTTTCGGTTCGAGGCAGGTGAGCACGGCCTCATCGAGCGAGGCCGGAACCTCGGGCGTCACCTCGGAGGGCAGGGCAAACCGGCCGACGGGCAGTTCGCCGGTGAGAAGCTGGTAGACGACGACGCCAATGGAGTAGATGTCGGCGCGTTGATCGAGTTCGCCGAGGCGAACGCTCTGCTCCGGCGCCTGGTAGTAGGCGGTGCCGAGGGCCATGCTCGAGCGGCTCAACCGGCCGGGCGACATCACCTTCGCAAGGCCGAAATCGAGTACTTTGATGCTCCAATCGTCGCGCACCATGATGTTCTGCGGCTTGAGATCCCGATGGACGGTATACTTGTGCGCGTACTGGAGCACGCGGCAGAGCTGGCGGGCGACGTGAAGCGCCTCGCGTACGGGCAGCTTCCCGCCGCGTTCCTTCAGCAGCCGGTGCAGCGTCCGCCCCTCGACGTACTCCATCGTGAAGAACCGGATGCCCCGCTGCCGATCCTCGTTCACGTCGTATACCGCCACCACGCCCTCGTGGCGGAGTTGCTGGCTGATGGTGACCTCGCTCAGGAACCGCTGCTGCGCGCCTTCGCTGGCCAGCAGGGACGGCAGCATGACTTTGAGCGCCCGCTCCTGGGCGGTGATGCGATCCTGCACGAGGTATACGGCGCCCATGCCGCCGTAGCCGAGCTGCTTCACCACCTCGAACCGATCGTTCACCACGTCGCCGGGAGCCAGCGCGACGGCACGCTGTTCCTGAATCAGTTCCGGGGCCACCTCCTCGGTGGCCCGCATCCCATCCGAATCGATGGAGTAGGGCACGGGCTCGAGGGCCTGGGCGGGGCGCTGCGACGCGAGCCCGGGCTGAGTCGGGCGCTCGCCACGGCTCGGGATATTCGGCGGCTCTTGGCTCACGGATCTCCCCCTGCTACGGTTCGCGGAAACGATATCCAGCGGACGGCGCCCTGCTCGCGCCGCCTGCTTCAGTATGCTTGGTACGGCGGGCGTTGCGCAAGGGGTGGAAGACGGGCCGGGCGGCCGCGCCGGCCTGGGTGGGGTGGGAGAATTCCGCTTCGCGGCCGGTGTGTGCTAGGCTGTGGGCGTGGGGCGCGTCTCGGGAGTCTGTCGCGGATGCGGGGATGAAGCGGGGCTGCGGGGCAACGTACGGGAGATTGCGGATGGATTACTGCGTCGAGACCTTCGGCCTGACGCGCGATTTCGGGAAGTTGCGCGCAGTGGACGGGGTGGATCTCCGCGTGGAGCGGGGCGTGTTCTACGGTTTCCTCGGCCCGAACGGTGCCGGGAAGTCGACGACGATCAAGATGTTGACGGGCCTGCTGGCGCCGTCGGGCGGCTCGGCACGGTTGCTGGGGCGGGATCTGGCCCGCGAGCCCCTCGAGATCAAGGCGCGCATGGGGGTAGTGCCGGAAGACTTGTGCCTGTTCGAGAACCTGACGGGGCGCGAGTACTTGACGTTCATTGCGCGCATGTACGGGCTCCCAAAGGGCGTGATCGGGGATCGCTGCGAGGAACTGCTCAATCTGATGGGGCTGATTGACGCCGAGAAGACGCTCGTCCTCGAGTACTCGCACGGCATGAAGAAGAAGCTGTCGCTGGCCGCGGCGTTGATCCACGATCCGGAACTCCTGTTTCTCGATGAGCCCTTCGAGGGCATCGACGCCATCGCGTCGCGCACGATCCGGGGCGTGCTCGAACGCTTCATCGAGCGCGAGTCGACCGTGTTCCTCACGTCGCACATCCTCGAGATCGTGGAGCGGCTGTGCTCGCACGTGGGCATCATCCACCAGGGCAAACTCGTGGCCCAGGGCGCGCTGAGCGAGTTGGCCCAGGGCGCCGGGCTCGAAAAGGCCTTCATCCAGGCGGTGGGCGAGCCCGAAGAGGCCCCGCCGGCCTTGTCGTGGCTCCAGGGAGAGCGTTGATGTGGGGCCACGTCCGGACGCTGTGCTGGCTTCAGTTCGTGCGGCTCCGCCATTCCCTGTCCAAGCCCACGAAGGCCCTGTCGCTGGCGTTGGCGGTGCTGGTTGCGTTGGGCGTGCTGGGCGGGGGGGTGTTGCTGGCCGTCTTGTTCTTCCTGCTCGGCTGGCGCGGACTCTCGGCCGAGGATAGCCTCACCCTGATCCAGGTGCTGGACGGGATCGTGATCGCCTTCGTGTTCTTCTGGCTCCTTGCGCTCTCGATGGAACTGCAGCGAACGGATATCATCGATCTGCGGAAGATGCTCTATCTGCCCGTGTCGTTGCGGACGGTGTTTCTTTTGAACTTCCTCACGGCGCTCATCAAGCCCGGGGCGGTGCTCTTCATCCTGCCGGCCTTCGGCCTGACGCTCGGGCTGGCGCTTGGGCGCGGCGCGCGCATGCTGTGGGCGGCGCCCCTGGCCGTCGCGTTCCTCCTTATGATCGGCGCCTGGACATACTACATCCGCGGATTCCTGGCGGCACTCATGGAGAACAAGCGGCGGCGCCGGCTGATCCTCGTCATGATTCCCCTGGTATTCGTGGTTGGCGGGCAACTGCCCAATCTAATCGTTCACGGCCTGCGCCACGGCGGTTCACAGCCCACCAAGACGAGAACTCTGGCCGTTGTGCATACGGAGGAGGAGGCCGAGCGCGTCGTTGAGGAATACACGGCGACGGAGCGGCAACGGGCACTCGGCATAGTGGGCAGAGTGAACGCCTGGGTTCCGTTGGGGTGGCTTCCGCTGGGCGTGTATGGGCTCGCGGAACGCGAGCCGGCGACGGCGGGCCTGTGTTTCCTGGGGCTGGTGGCGTGCACGGCCCTGCCGCTCGGGCTCGGCTACCGCTCGACGGTGCGCTACTACACGGCCGCCTCGGGAAGACGGCGCCGCGCCAAGGCGGCCCAGCCCCGGAGGCGGCCGGGCACACGCCGGCGGCTCATGGTGGAGCGCGGCCTGCCGCTGGCCGGCGATGACACGGCCGGCTGCGCCTGGGCGATGTTCGTCAACTATGTCCGCCACCCCCAGATTCGCATGGCGCTCATCATGCCTATCGTGCTGCCGCTCATTTTCTACTTCATCTTCTTCCGCCGTATCGAAAACTGGGATTCGCCGTTCACGGGGCTCATCGTGCCTATGGCGCCCCTGTTCTGCCTTTTCACGTCCTCGGGCTGGATCTGCAACGTGTTCGGCGCCGACGGCGAAGGCTTCCGCTCCTTCATCCTGGCCCCGACGCCTCGACACCGCTACCTGCTGGCCAAGAACCTGGCGTTCCTCCCGTTCCTCGCGATGCCCGGCCTCGTCTTCATCGGCGTTCTGACGGCCCTGTTACGGCCCGGCCCGGGCTTGGTTGCCGTGGCCGTGCTTCAGATCGCCCAGGCGTACTTCGCCGCGTGTATCGTCGGGAACCTGCTCTCGCTCCTCCTGCCGTGGCGGATCCGGCCCGAGACGATGCGGACGCCGAAGCGGGGATTCCTCAGCGGCGCCGGGCCGCTCCTGTTCCTGTGCATCATGCCGGTGTTCGCCGGGCCCACGCTCATCGCGGCGGGCGCGGATACGCTCATGGACGCGGCCCTCGACCGCCACTCGCGTTTCCCCTTCGGCGTCGCGGCCTCGGTGCTGTTTCTGGCCCTCACCCTGTCGGTCTACCGGCTCGCCCTGGGCCCTACCGGCAGGCTGTTGCTCCGGCGCGAGCCCAAGATCCTCGATGCCCTCATCCGGGACAAAGAGTAGAAGGAGTTTGAACGCCCGTGCTTGAAGGATTCATCGAGGAGGGGGTGCCCGTCCCCGTATTCTGGGTGTTTGTCGGTGCGGCCATCGTGATCCAGGGCATCAGCAAGTCGGGATTCGCGGGCGGCGCGGGCATTCTGTCGCTGCCGCTGATGATGCTCGTCATGCCGGTGAACAAGGTGACGGCGTGCCTGCTGCCGCTGCTGATCCTGTGCGACATGAACGCGATCTACCACCACCGCCGCAACGTGGACTGGAAGGTGGTGCTACGCATCTACCTGCCGGCGATTGTGGGCATTCTGGCGGGAGCCTGGGTGTGGTGGAAGGTGGGCCGGGCGGGCGTGGCGGCATACGCCGTGCCCATCAAGCGGTTCGTGGGCGTGATTGCGGTGCTGTTCGCGGTGTATCTCGTGGCCAAAGAGGCCGCCATGGCCTGGATCGATCGCATCAAGCCCGGGCCGAAGAGCGCCGTGGTGGCGGGCGTGACGGCCGGGTTCACCTCGACCATCGCCCACGCGGCCGGGCCCATTGTGAGCCTCTACATCTTCGCGCAGGGCCTCGGCAAGACGCTCTTCGTCGGCACCGTCGCCTGGACGTTCACGTTGATCAACCTCACCAAGCTTCCGTTCTACATCGGCGTCGGCCTGATCCGGCCCGACGTGCTTCTCGTCGATCTCTGCCTGATCTGGCTCATTCCCATCGGCTCGGGCCTGGGCAAGTGGATGCACCATCGCGTATCCGAGAAGCTCTTCAACCGCGTGATCCTCGTGTTGACGCTGATCGCCGGGCTGCAACTCGTCTCGAACGTCAACCTGATCCTCCTGGGGCTCAACTTCGTGCTCGGGAGAAGCTGAGGCAGGGCGCGTCACGGGAAGCGCAGTTCCACGGCCTCGTCGGCCGAACGCACGGCCAGCGCTGCGCAGGCGACGGCTTGGCGCGCGTCGCCCAGGCGCAGTCGCCCGGCCCCGCGCCCCTCGACGGTGTCCGCGAACTCGCCCCACTCGCCCGCAACGCCCTCCAAGCCCGGGGCCGGCGGTTCGAGGGGCACCGCTTCCTCCTCGCGGCCCGCTTCGAGCACGCGAACCGGATGCTCGGTATCGGCGGTGTCGATCCCGATGTGGCCGCGCTCGCCGATGACGCGGAACTGGGCGCGGAACGGCGCCGGCGGCTGCAATACGAATCCCCCGTACACGCCCGCCGTGACGCGGCCTGCGTATGAGAACACGGCGGTCATGGAGTCATATGCGCCGCGGGCGTGCCTCCGGCCGCGGGCGAAGACGCATTCCGGCGGCCCGAGAAACCAGTTGAGGAGATCGAAATCGTGGATCAGAAGGTCGAAGGGAGCCCCGCCGCCCGCGTGCCCGTCCATACGCCACGACGCGTCGTCGCCGCGCACCTGGAGACGGGCCGCCTGCACCGCCACGGGCTTGCCGATGCGGCCCGCCGCCAGCGCCGCGGCGGCAGCCGTATAGATGGGCGTGTAGCGCGTGAGATGGCCGGCCATGAGGACGCGATTGGCCTCTGTCGAGGCCCGAATGAGTGCGTCCGCATCGGCGACGGTGAGGACGAGGGGTTTCTCGCAGAAGACGTGCTTGCCGGCGCCGAGTGCGGCCTCCGCGAGCGAACGGTGCCGATGGTTGGGCGCGCAGACACACACCGCGTCCACGTCCGGCGATGCGATCACCGCGTCGGGCGCGAGGACGGGCACGCCGAGGGCCTCAGCGGGCGGGAACGGGCGCTCGGGATGCTCGCGGCCCACGCAGACGAGCTGGATCCGCCCGTGCAGCCGCTCCAGGGCTGCCAGGTGGCGCGTCGCGAAATGGCCCGCACCCAGGATCCCGACTCGAAGCATGGGCGGCCTCCTCAATTGCGCACAGTCCGCACGTAAGGAACGCGGCAGGATGCCGCGTCTACGTTTCCGTCCAACGCAGAAGCGGCATCTTCCCGTGTTCCCTGCGTGTGCCGTCCATCAAGAAGCCCACGATGTATGGAGCGAAACGGCCAAGCACCGGAAAGGCCCGCCGCGGCGAGCCAATTCGGACTTCGTCTCCCACGTCGAGAGCCTTACGTGCGGATTCTGGATTGCGCTATCCCATTGTACTGCGGTGATTTCCCGGTTCACAATCGCACGGCGCGCCGGTATAATCGGGAGCGTCATTTCATGGAAAGGCGGAGCGACTATGGCGAACGGCGAACGGCCTCGGGCGTTGATCACGGGCCTGACGGGGCAGGATGGCTCCTATCTGGCCGAGTTCCTGCTCGAAAAGGGCTACGAGGTGTTCGGCGTGGTGCGCCGTTCGAGCACTGAGAAGCATGAACGGATCAGCCACATCAAGGATCGGGTGACGCTGCTCCAGGGGGACTTGACGGATCAGGTGTCCGTCATCGATGTGATCGGTTCGGTGCGCCCGCGGGAGGTGTATAACCTGGCCGCCCAGTCCTTTGTGCCGACTTCGTGGAACCAGCCCATTCTCACCGGGGACGTGACGGCCCTCGGCGTGACGCGCGTGCTCGAGGCGATCCGCGTGATCGACAGATCGATCCGCTTCTACCAGGCGTCGTCGAGCGAGATGTTCGGCCACGCCAAACAGACGCCGCAGACGGAAGAGACGCCGTTCTATCCGCGGAGCCCCTACGGCGTGGCGAAGGTATACGGCCATTGGATCACCGTCAACTACCGCGAGAGCTACGGGATCTTCGCGGTGTCCGGCATCGTGTTCAACCACGAGTCGCCGCGGCGGGGGCTGGAATTCGTGACGCGGAAGATCACCGACGGCGTGGCGCGGATCAAGCTGGGGGTGCAGGAGGAGTTGCGGCTGGGCAACCTCGATGCGAAACGGGACTGGGGCTACGCGAGAGACTACGTGCGCGCCATGTGGATGATGCTGCAACAGGACGAGCCGGACGATTACGTGGTCTCGAGCAACCGGACGCACACGGTGCGGCAGTTCTGCGAGATCGCTTTTGGCCACGCCGGGCTCGATTGGGAGCAGTACGTGAAGGTGGATCCGAAGTTCTACCGGCCGGCCGAGGTGCATCAACTGCTCGGGGACTGCCGGAAGGCGCGCGAGAAGCTGGGGTGGGCGCCCGAGGTCGGGTTCGAGGAGTTGGTTCGGCTCATGGTGGATGCCGATCTGAAGCGGGTTGAGGCGGAACTGAGGGCGAACAGCGCATAGCATCATGGAACGTGCGGCATTAGTCACCGGAGCAAACGGATTCGTCGGGCGGATCCTGTGCAGCTATCTGGCCGATCGCGGATGGCGCGTGCGTGGGGGCGTGTTCGGTGCTGAGCCGGCGTCGGAGGCCGAGGCGGTGTGCGACGTGGCCCGGCGGGACGACGTGGCGCGCCTCGTCGACTGGGCCGGGCCGATCACGCACGTGTTCCACCTCGCGGCGCGCACCTTCGTGCCCGACTCGATCCAGTCGCCGGCGGCGTGCATGGCGGTCAATATCGAGGGGACGGTTCATGTGCTCGATGTCGTCCGCGAACGCGTGCCGGAGGCCCGTGTCGTATACGTGGGCAGTGCGGGCGCTTACGGCCAGCCGCAGACGTTGCCGGTGACGGAGGATCATCCGCTGAATCCGCTGAATCCGTACGACATCTCGAAAGCGGCCGCGGATCAGTACTGCGCGTTCTTCCACGAGGCCACGGGCCTCGACGTGATTCGCACGCGCCCGTTCAACCACTCCGGGCCGGGGCAATCCGAGTTGTTCGTGCTGCCCGCGTTCGCGCGGCAACTGGCCCGGATCGAGGCCGGGCTTGCGCCGCCGACGTTCCGCGTGGGCAACCTGGACAAGGCGCGCGATTTCCTGCATGTGAACGATGTCGTGGCCGCCTACGAGGCGGTGGCGGTGCGCGGTGCGGGCGGCCGTGTGTACAACATCTGTTGCGGCCAGAGCACGCCCATCCGGGCGGCCCTTGACGGATTGCTGGCGCTCACCGACGTCGAGGTCGAGGTGGTGGTGGACGAGGGCCTGCTTCGGCCCGTCGACGCGGCGGACGTGGTGGGCAGCCACGATCGCATCACCGCGGACACGGGCTGGCGGCCTGCGATCCCGTTCGAGGGTATCCTGCGCGATCTGCTGGAGGAATGGCGCGGCCGCGTGGGCGGGGGCACGGCGTAACCGGTATGGCCCCCGGGAGCCGCGCGAGCGGAAAGGGAGGGATCAGCCATGAACTTCACTGAGGTGTTGAACAGCCCCCCGATGGTGCACGCGGCCATCGTTCACATCCCCCTGGGGCTGGCCGTACTGGGTGTGCCGGTGGTGATCTTCGGCGTGCTCGCCACGGGCAAGCAGCCGGCGCTCCGCTGGCTCCTGGTGCTGTGGTATGTGGCGCTGGTTGCGTGCGCGTTCGCCACCGTGGAGACGGGGGAGGGCGCGGCCGGCGCGGTGCCCGATTCGGCCTCCGGCGAGGTGTGGGATCTCATCGAAGAACACGAGCACATGGGGGAGAAGCTGTGGCTGTTCGCGCTCGCGACGGCCATTGTGCTTGTGCCCGCGACCGCCAAGTCGGTCGGCGTCCGCAGAACGGGGGTGACGCTCGGCATCGCGGCGAGCCTGGCCACGGCGGGCTGGGCCTCATTCACCGGACACCACGGCGGCCTGTTGGTGTACGGACACGGGGTGGGCACGCCGGGCTTCGCCGTCGCCGCGGAGGAGCCGGCCCCCGCGCCGTTCCCCGCCGAGCCGGCGCCCGCCCCGGCCGTGGAGGCGCCGGCCGATACGTTTACGCCGGCCATCCGTCCGTTCACGGATGAGGAGGCCGCACAGGTGAGCTACACGCGCGATGTCGCCCCGATTCTCGAGGCGCAGTGCGCCGCCTGCCACCGGCCCGGGGCCGCGGCCGACGGCGTCGACGTAACCACGGTGGGCGCGCTGGTGGCGCCTCGCGAAGGGCACGAGGGCGTCGTGGCGCCCGGGAAACCCGACGAGAGCGAACTCGTGCTCTATATCCGCGGGATCCGCCGGCCGCAGATGCCCAAGGGCCGCGAGGAACTCAGCGAAGACGAACTCCATGTGCTGCGGATGTGGATCGCGGCGGGCGCGAAGGACGACTCGCCCGCGTAACGCGGCGCCGTTCCGGCTCTTGCGGGCTCAGGACGCGGCGGCAAGCACGGGCACGTTGGGGCGGAGCGTGATCGAGCCCTTCAACGGGGCACGGGTGATCAGATCCGTCCAGGCG
>JAFGTL010000092.1 GCA_016934125.1 Candidatus Hydrogenedentota bacterium | reverse complement strand
GGCCGGCCTCCACCTGCAAGGCCTGTCGGATCGGATCGCCGAGGACATGGCCGATCTGCTCCATGCCCGGCTGCGCGAGCGCATGGGCGTGGACGCGGGCGCGCGGTGGTCGCCCGGGTATCCCGCCATCCCCGACACGGCCAACAACCGCACCATCCTCGAACTGCTCGACGCCACGGAGCGCATCGGCGTCCGCATCACCGGGGCCGGCGAGTTCGCGCCGACGGGCACGACGGCCGCCATCGTCTGTTTCCATCCGGACGCGCGATACACGTAGAATCAGGAACCGGCAATACCGCCGGCCTGTCGCGTGTTGAGTCTGACACAGGGCATGCCCTGGCTGCGGGATCCAACAGATGAAACAACAGCCGCTGCCGCACGAGAAGATCATATTCGTCTGCACGAACCGCCGCGAGGAGGGCACGCGGAGGTGCTGCGCGGACGGCGGCGGCGAAGGCCTGCGCGAGCAACTCAAGGCCCTCGTCAAGGCCCGGCGCCTCCGCTCGCGCATCCGCGTCAGCCAGTCCGGCTGCATGGATCGCTGCGAACACGGCCCCAACGTCATGGTGTTCCCCGACAACGTCTGGTTTTCCGGCGTGCGGGAGGAGGACGCCCCCGCCATCGTCGAGTTCGCGGCGCGCTCCCTCGATCCCCCGCCTCCGCCCGAGGCCTGAGCCCTCAGCCCGCCCCGTCCAGGATCTTCGCCGCGTTTCCCCCCCCGATGGCGCGCTTCGCGCTGTCCGGGATGCCGGCCTTGGCGAGTTTGTCGAAGTTGGCCAGCACGTTGAACAGCGGGAAGTTCGTGCCCAACAGGATCTTGTCCGCGCCGAACCGGCCCACGGCGTGTTCGAGTTCGCCCATACGCTCGTAGTTGGACGTGTCGAAGTAGAAGTTGTCCGGCAGCGGGGCGGCGTCATCGCCCTCGCCCGCCACCTCCTCCACTGCCATGATCTTGAGCCCCAACCCGACGACGGTGACGTCCGGGTAGGCGCGGGCGAAGCCGCCGACGGCCGCGCCGGGCACATCGAACACCTTTTCGCGGCCGTACTGACGCCGGGGATCCTCGAGCCCGGCCTGCACGCAGACGGGGATACCGCGCTGCGCGGCCGTGGCCATGAGATGGCCCAGGGCGGGATCCCCGAGATCGAACCGGTGGTAGTTGGGATAGAGTACGACGCCCGCCATCCCCGCCTCGTCGAGGCAGGCCGCCAAGTCATCCTCCCACCCCGTGAATCCCGGCCGGAGCACGGCAAGGGGCACGAGCCGATCCCGGTGGCCGCCCACCGCCGCGGCCAACTCGTCGTTGCCGTCCTGCGGGTTGAGGTAGAACACGGCGTTCAACGACGACACCACCGCCCGCTCGACGCCGTGGGCGTCCATGGCCTCGAGCAGCGCGTCGAGGCCCTTGACGGGCCGGTAGGGCCAATGGCCGATCTTTGCGTTGAAATCAATCACGAATCCACCGCCTTATGTTATCGCCCAGGATCAGTTTTTTGCTTTCTTCCGGAATACCGGCCGACGTCACCTTCGTCATCTGCACCACGAAACTCCGGCCCGGCGCGTCCGAGCCGTAGAACAGCCGCTCCGGGCCCACGTGCTTCAGCAGGCACTCGACGATGCGATCCTCGGGTTCGCCGCCGCACACGTCCATGCACACGTTCGGCTGCTGCCGCACGACGCGGGCCGCCTCTTCCCACCGGCCGCCGTAATGGGCCAGCCACACCTTCAGCCCCGGGTGGCGCCGGCCCAGCCTCACCACGTGGTCGTAGGTGGACTCCTTCGTCATGTTGCCCGTCGCCTTCATCCAGGTGTGGGCCATCACCGGCACATCGAGTTCCTCGATGCGCGCCATGATCGGATCGAGGCGGACGTCGTCGGCGTATTGCGACACCCACAGCTTCACGAGCCGGCATGGGCCGTTCGCAATGGTGCGCTCGACCACCTCGAGGGATTTCTCGACGTGATCGGCGCTCACATACGCATAGCCCACGAACCGATCCGGGTGCTTCGCGACGGCCGCGAGCACGTCTCCGGCCGCCTGATCGAGATCGGCCTCGGACGGGAACTCGGGCTGCTGCCGCCCGAGCGAACTGATGCAAACCTTGTCCACCCCCGCGCGATCGGCCGCGCGCAGCATGGCGCCGAGTTCGGCGTCCTCGGCGGTTCGAATGTGGGCATGACTGTCGACGATCATCGGCCTGGCCGCGTCCTTATGTCCTGATTGTGTCCGTTTTGCTCCTGTTCCAAGAGTCTGGACGACTTGTTCAACGCCTCCACAGTCCCCAACTCCCTGAGCGCGGCCCAGGGCGGAACTTGTTCCGCCGTCTTGGCTTTCGCCCGTTCGGCTGTCTTCGTGTTCGCGGGAGGGACTAAACCCGCTCCGGGGCCTCGCCGTCCGCTTCGCTGAGGAAGTAATTGTAGCTGCGCGCCTCTCCGCCCTCAATCACTTCCCACGCATCGTTCGCGTCGATGGCCGCGATCAGGCGGGTGCGCACCGTGTCGTTCGAGATCATGGCCGACAGGCTCGCCAGCACCTCGAGATGCTGCTTCTCGTGATCTTTGGGCGTCACGATCAGCACGATGATGCGCACGGGCTCGCCGTCCGGGCTGTCGAACTCGATGCCCTCCCGGCACAGGCCGAGCACGCCCTGAATGCCGGGCCCCGACTCAACCCGCCCGTGAGGAATCGCCGCGCCCATGCCAATGGCCGTGCTCATGCTGCGCTCCCGTTCCTCGATGCTCGCGTAGAGCTGTTTGCGCTGCTTCGGCTCGACGGGATGCGTGCGGATGAAGAAATCGGTGAGGATCTCGAGGGCCTCCCACTTGTCCGCGGCCTCGAGATCGGGCAGGATGAACTCCTCCTGGAGGAACTCCATGAGCCGGGGGCGATCCAGCCCGGTTTCCCGGGCGGACTGGAGCGCGAACCGCGTGCAGAACGGCCCGACAATCTCGTTGAACGTGACCGCCGCGAGGATGAGGGTGCCCACGAGCGATGAGATCTCGGTGGGGACGCGCGCGTCGCCTTCGAGGATCACCACGAGGCCGATGGCCACGCCCGCCTGGGGCACGAAGCCGAGCGGGATATTGCGCCAGATCCGGCCCGAGGTGCCCGACAGGAATCCGCCGACGGCGCCGCCGAGCGCCTTGCCCGCGATGCGCGCCACGATGTAGGCCGCGCACAGCAGGCCCGCCGCCGACAGTTCGCCCAAGTGAAGGCCGACGCCGGCCAGCGTGAAGAAGAGGGTGTACAGCAGGAGTTCGAGGGGTTCGAGGGTGTTCAACTGGCGCTCGCCGGCGCGGGACGCGTTGCCGAGGTAGACGCCGAAGAACAGGCAGGTGAGCAGAGGGCTCAGTTCGAGGTAGTTGGACAAGCCTTCCGCCATCAGGATCGCCAGGAACACGGCGCTGAAATGGTGGAAGCGTGGCCGGTGCACCATCCGATCGATGATCCAGCCGATGAGCAGGCCGATCACGAGGGATCCGCCCAACTGCCACAGCGTGTGGATCAACGCGAACCCGAGGGGCAGGCCCGTGCTCCCATCCGACGTGAAGTAGTCGGCCACGGCCGTCCGGGCAAAGGCGAACAACACGATGCACAGGCTCGTATCCACCGACACGACGCCGAGCAGCGTCTTCACGAAAGGCCCCTTGGCGCGGGTCTCCTTGATCATGGCCACGGTGGTGGCCGGGGCGGTTTCCGCGGCCAATGCCGCCAACAGCAGTGACACCCGCCAGCCCGCCCCGAGGGCCGTGGCCGCGCAGAATACGAGCGCCGCCGCGCACGCCGCCTCGAACAGGGCAATCACCAGGATCCGGCGCAGCGCGTTGTGAATCCGCCGGTAGGACAGGTGGCCGCCCGCGGCCACGGCGATCAGGCCGATGGCGAACGTCGACAGCGGTTGAAGCGCCTTGGCCGCGTCGATGTGGCGCAGCAGCGTCGCCCCCAGCAGCGCCCCCACGACGATGTTGCCCGTCACCCCGGGCGCCCGCAGCTTCCGCGCTACCGCGCCCCCGCCCAGCCCGGCCAGCAGCAGCACGGACAACACGAGCAGCGGCCCCATCTCATGGGACGCCACAGTCGCCACGAGTCTGTCGATTTCGGCCATCCACGTCCTCTCGCGCCGTGCCGCGTTCCGGGCGCCGGCGCCGCACGTCCCACCACCGGCCCCGCGCGCATTCTAGGGGGCCGCCCCGCCAAACTG
>JAFGTL010000091.1 GCA_016934125.1 Candidatus Hydrogenedentota bacterium | reverse complement strand
GTAGTCGAGAAACGCCGGGATACACGCATTGATGTCAGCCTCCATGAGCTGGCCGTAATGGTATCCCATCTCGAAGGGCGTGCCGCCCACCACGGCGATAGGCAGGGTGCGCTCGGGGGTGTCGCCGGGCTCGGTGCTGGCCGACGTCAGGTAGCCGGAGCCGCCGACACCCGCCTGCGGCCCGCCCAAGGCGATGCGCACGTACTCCCGGGTGTGGGCGGCCCGATCGGCGCCCTCCGCGTAGGCCACCCACAGCTCCCGGGCGGCGGTGTCCGACACCACGCTCAGCAGCGTGCCTTGTACGGGGGCGGCTGCGGGCTCGACGCCCACCGCGCGTGCAATGGCGATCGCCTGTTCGACGTTCACAGTGCCGTCGCCGGCCATGGGGGCCTGCACGGCGTTGTACAGCGCCTCGTTGCCCAGGCCGTGGGGCTTGCTCCAGTAGACGGTATCGGGCAGCATCGCCGCGAACGGATCTGGAGGCCCGAACAAATCGACGTCGGGCGGGAAGAGGGCCGTGTCCGAGGATTCGGCGAAGTGTTCCGGGCTCGCGAAGAAGAGGCGCCCCTGCGCGCTGTCCGCCCCGCCGGCAGCGACGCAGTAGCAGCGCTTGCGCGTGCCCGGAGCGAAATCGACGCCTTCCGTGTGCACAATCCGGGCGCGCACCTCGTCCATGGACGAGGCGTGCCAGAGGATGTCGCGCATCAGCACCGACGCGGGAACACCATCGAGCGAATCGGCCCCGGCGAGATCCGCCGCGATCTGCGCAATGCCGATGCCGTGTTCGTTGATGCCGCCGCCGATGGCTCCCAGTACGCCCGCGAAGCCCACCACGGCGTGCCGGCACCCGTTGTCCGGGTGGTAGATGGCCACGACGGGCCGATCCTGAACGCAGGGCCGGCCTCCGCTCTTATGCGGGTAGAGATACCAGTCGAGGTTGTGCATCTGGATGGCCCCGCCGCTCCCTGTCGCCGAGCCCCAAGAGGCGAAGAGGCTGCCCTCCGGAACGGCGACGTCGGACAGCATCATGGCTCGTTGGAGTGCGCGAACCGTCACGTCCTTGCGTCCCGCATAGGCGCAGCCGTCTGCGACGCCGCACAACTCATCGAACCACGCCGCCGTGTCGAAATGGTCGGCGTTCCACATCGCGTAGATCGCGTCGTCGGCCTGATCCTCGGCGCCGGCGAAGTCGATCGAGTCAGCTACGCCCTCGCACACGTGGGCGATCTGATCGGCCAGGAGCCGGCCATACCAGTATCCCATCTGGTAGCGGTTGCCCCCGAGACGCACCACGGCAACGGCATCGGCGCCGGGGCCAACCGTCTCGATCGATCCCCAACCGCCGGGATCCTGGAATGCGAAGGCATCGGCCTCCGCATACGGCAACGTATCCGGGACGACGCTGACCTCAGTCGTGAACGTCAGAGGGAAATCGGGCGCCTGTTCTTCATCTTTGTACTTCAACTCGATGAAGAAGGCTACGTATCCGTCGGTGGGCACGTCGATTCCGTGGCCCGGGCCCGCGATGTAGCGCTTCACGCCTGGGGCGGGCTCGTCTGGTTCGGCTTCGAGATCGATGCGGCCCCAGTTCGGCCCGATGGTGTCGAGGCGGAAATTGCGATCGCGGAGGTTGTGCGCCCACCGTAAGCGCACGCGATCGGGGATGTTTTCGTCGGGGTGATTCTCGCGGCCGGGGGCCGTATCCACCACCAGCGTGCCGTCGGCCTGCTTCTCCCACGAGAACTGCGGCAGCTTGTTCTCCGCGTCGTACGCGATCCGGACGTAGAACGCCTCCAGATCCTCGAATCCTCTCTTGTTCCCCCCGTGGTCGGTGTTTGGCACATACCGGAGGTAGTTCCTGTCGCCTTGGAGCGCGTCGAAGTAGAACTGGGACGAGTCGGGCAGGAAGAACTGATCGCCCGTCGAGTTGACGATGTATTTGGGCATGTCCATGTTGGGCCGGCTGAGGTAGCTGTAGGGATCGACCACAGCGGCCAGCGCGGTGAATTCGTCGGAATCGAGCCAGTCCATGCTCCCGAGTTCTTCGTAATCGCTGATGGCGGCGGCCCAGTATCCGTACGCGTCCCAATGATGGTGCATGGACTCACGGAGATTGAGCAGATCGATGACGCACGGGGCAATGGCCGCGACGCGCGGATCGACTACGGCCGTCGTCCACGTCGTCCAGCCCCGCTTCGAACCGCCGGCTACCACGAACTGCTGCAGACGCGCCCCCTCCAGCCCGTCGTCGTGAATGCCGATGTTGGCCTCGACATCCGGGTTCTGGAGGGAGTCCATGGCGCGCACCACGGCCTTCGTCATGGGAAGCCGGGGCAGCCATTCGGCGTCGCCCGTGGCCCGGAACTTGTCCCAGCAATAGGCGATCAACTCGTCCTCGGTGCGGCCGTCCTGCATGTAGCGCAGATCCCACTCGTCCGCGAACTTGAGCCGCTGATTGGGCACCATGCGCAGCACGGCGCACACGGACTGGGTGCGGGCCGCGATCTCGGCGATGGCCAGCTCATCATCCCGGGTGAGTTCAGTCGGCGCCCCGTCCGTGTTCTTGCCGCCGCCGATCCACAGAAGCGCTGTCCGCGATTGGATCTGAGGCGGGACGATCACGAGCAGCCAGTGCTCCCAGAGCGTTCTGTCCACCTCGTCGGGCGCGCGCCACGTCTGAGACGTCATCTTGCCGATGTAGACTGTGCATTCCCCGATGATTGCGTCAGACACCGGATCCGGATCCATGATTTGGTGCTGGAACGAGCTATCGGCCTCGATCGCATAACTCGAATCCGGCCGCGCCACGTACTCATCCAGGGCCGTGTCCGCGCCGGCGCACAGCGCCAGTGAGACGCACAGGATCGCCGCGGCCATCATCACCCGCCCCCGGACACACCTCAACCACACCGCTACCATCGTGCCCATAGACCCCTCCCCGTTTGCCGCCCGGCCCGGGCGGCAGGTCATGACGGGACAAAAAACCCGTCCCTGAGCGCTGTCGCCAATGCGATTACGGAGCAAACGAATAATACTATGATCTGTAGGAAAACGCAACACCCCGGCGAGGCAGTTGCAGGCGAGACGGATCGTCCTGTGTCAGAATGGCCGAGGGATCGAGGTAGCAGGAGGCAGGCTGGGCATGCCTCTCCCGGATGTTGGATGGGTGGGCCTCGGCGGTTGCGGCCTTAGCGTTCTTCGAGGTACTCGCGGAACCGATCGCTGAAGAAGCCGAAGAAGGCCCCGCCGCAGGTGCCGATGGTGGCGATCACCATGAGGCTGTGGTCGGAGGGGGCCACGAACTTCTCTTCGAGCACGTGGTAGATGACGGTGAAGACGAAGCCGAGGGCCCCGCCGAACACGGGGGCGATATACACACTCGGCTCGAACACGCGCACCACGCCCCAGATGCTGCCGATCATCACCCCTACGAAGAGGCCGATGTCCATGCCGCTGAGGAACCGCGCACTGCTCTCCGACTGCCCACCAATGATCATCATGAGTCCCGACACGGCGAGCGTGC
>JAFGTL010000002.1 GCA_016934125.1 Candidatus Hydrogenedentota bacterium | reverse complement strand
TATCCACGGCCGCCTCCTTCTTGTCCAGCGCCGACTCGATTATAGCCCAACATATTGCGCCAAATCAACGGAGAACCCGCAACTCACTGCATGCCAAGTGATTGCGCATTGGAAGAGGGCGTACGATCAGGCTGATTTCGGCTCGGAAGATGGCGAGGCGGGGGGGGCTGGCGCGGGCGGATCGGGCTGATCCGACGGATCGGACGGATTGGACGGATCCGACACATCGGTTGGATCGGGTGAGTCGTTGGGGTCGGCAGGGGCGTGCTCGGACGGCTCGAAGGACTCGAGGAGGTCCACCACTTCGTGGTTGACGCCATCGAGGCGGGCCATGGCTTGGTCGAGTTCCTCGTCGATTTCGGAGAGTTCCTCGTCGCGCAGGATGGTGATCTTTTCCTTCTTGGGCATCGCGTTTCCTTTGCTGGGGCGGGCTTGTGCTGTTGATCCTAGAATGCCGGAGCGGGAGATTCGGCCAGTTCGTCCACGAATTCCTTGATGATGTCGTTCCGGGAGTCGCGCGGGATGGGTGATCGGGCGGCATCAAGGCAGTCCCACACGTCGTCGCCGGCCGCGGCGAGGACGTCGGGCGTTTGGGGCGAATCCCAGTCGATGTGGGCGGCGAGGTTGGCCAATCTCACGACGGCGGCCAGTTCGGGATCCTTGGCGTCGGCCAAGGACGCGGATTCGCTTGCGTGGTGGAGCCACAGGGCATCGGAGAGGGTTTGGGGGAAGTCCCAGTGCGCGGACAAGGCGGCAGCGGCGTCGGCGTGGGTGAATCCGAGCAGGGCTGTTTCGGCCTCGCAGAGAAAGGCCGAGTCGCCCGCGGCCTTGAGGTATGCCCTGGCGTAGGGGGCGCCGAGCTGACGGACGAGCATGAGCTTGCCGATGTCGTGAAGTACGCCGGACACGAAGGCCTCGCCGTGGGAATCGAGGGCGAGCCGTTTGCAGAGTTTCTTGGAGAGGGCGCCGACGACGAAGGCATGCTTGTAGAAGCTATCGCCCCCGAGGACTGAATCGGCGTCGCCGGTGCGAAGGGCGTCGAAGACGGACACGCCGAGGACGATGTTGCGGACCTCCCAGATGCCGAGTACGACGAGGGCGAGCTTGAGTGTGCCGACGTGCTGTTTGAGGCCGTAGTATGCGGAATTGCTGATCTTGAGGATCTTGGCGGTGAGGGCGGGATCCCGCTGGATCACGTCGCCCATCCGGGACATGTCCACGCGCGGATCGTCCGTAAGGCGCAGGACTTGGGCGACGATCTCGGGGACAGCGGGTAACTCGCCGGCGCGATCGACGACAAGCTTCAGATTCGCAGACGCTTGCATTATGTAGGATCTCCCTCCAGTCTACCGGGTCAACAACAAGGGGCATGGGGCGCGGTGCATGGCGTAGGCGGTGGTGCTGCCGACCACGAGTTGGCGCACCTTCGTGTGGCCGTATGCGCCCATGATGAGCAGGTCGGCGGCGCACTCCTCGGCGTAGGCCACGATCACTTCGCTGGGATCGCCTTCGCGTACAACGTATTCGGCGGCGAGGGCGTGTGGCGCGAGATAGGAACGGGCCTCATCGAGAACGGCTTGGGCGCGTTCATCGCCGACGACAAGGACGGTCAGGGGTACGTCCCAGTCTGTGCTGACCTGGGCGGCGATTCGAAGGGCGCCCTTGGCGTGATTGGAGCCGTCGTAGGCCACCAGGAACCGGGTGCGGCCGGGGGTGTCGACGCCGGTGACAAGCACGGGGCGGCCGGCCCTCCGCACGACGGCCTGGGTGGTGGTGCCGACGAAGCCTTCGAGCCATTCGGAGTGTTCACCGCTCCGGGCCATGACGATGAGGTCGGCGAGTTCGCTCTTTTCGAGGACGGAGCGCACGACGAGCCCGGTGATCTGTTCGGTGACGCAGGCGACGGAGCGTTCCTCGCAGGCGTCGCGGAGGAACTTGAGGGCGGCGGTGCCGCGCTCTTCGAGAATCATGGCGATGTTGCCCTGGTAGTTGGCATAGGGCGCGGTGCCGAGAGAGGCGGAGATATCGCGCAGGAAGGGCCCTTCGAGCAGCTTCACGTCGACGACGTGGAGCCCGTGAACGGTGGCGCCGTACTGCTCGGCGAGGCCGGCGGCGTAGCGGACGCTGCGGGCCGCGGCCTCGCTCCCGTCGGTTGGAACCAGGATGTGTTTGATCATTTCGCCCTTCTCACCCGTTGTGAATCGACGTCGAACCGCGCGAGCCGATCAGGCTTCGAGCATTCCCTTTGTGGAAGGGACGCCCTTGACGCGCGGATCCGGGGCGACGGCGCCCCGGAGCGCCCGCGCAAACGCTTTGAAGATGCCCTCGATGCAGTGGTGGAGATTCGTTCCTGTCCGGAGCATGACGTGAACCGTGGAGCCGCTGTGCACGGTGAACGCGCGAAAGAACTCCTCGGTGAGTTCGGACTCGAACGTGCCGACGCGGCCGTGAGGCAGGCCGGCGTCGAAGGCCAGAAACGGGCGCCCGCTGAGGTCAATGGCCACCTCGGCGAGGGTTTCGTCCATGGGCACGACGGCGTGGCCGAAGCGCGCAATCCCTTTGCGCTCGCCGAGAGCGTCGAGAAAGGCCTTCCCGAGGCAGATGCCGACGTCTTCGACGGTGTGATGGGCGTCGACCTCGAG
This sequence comes from Candidatus Hydrogenedentota bacterium, assembly GCA_016934125.1. Taxonomy (GTDB): domain Bacteria; phylum Hydrogenedentota; class Hydrogenedentia; order Hydrogenedentales; family SLHB01; genus JAFGTL01. Next base: position 5,163 of record JAFGTL010000002.1, on the reverse strand, counting down.
GTCGCCACGGGCAGCGACGGCCAGATCGAAGAGGCCGTGCCGGGCGAGGTGGGTGAGCATATGGTCGAAGAAGCCGATTCCGGTATCGATGTCGGCCTGTCCCTCGCCGTCCAGTTCGAGAGACACCCGGATGGTGGTCTCGGTGGTTTTCCGCTCGATAGTCGCCTGCCGCATAGTGCTTCGTTCTCCTGGCCTGCGTGGGCCCGGTTCGCGTTCAGTTGCTAGCGCCCCAGGAACAGGCGTTCGGCGAGGAAGTGGGGCAATTCCTCGCCGAGGATCCGCTCTGCCGCCTCTTGCACGGGGTATTCGACGCGGACGAGTTCGTATTCCCTTGCCTCGGAGTCGTAGAGGCCGAAGGCGGCGCGGGCGTCCCCGTCGCGGGGCTGCCCGACCGACCCCGGATTGATGAAGAAGGCTTTGCCGTCGCCCAGGGCGAACTTCGATTCGTCGTCGACGGTGTAGCGGCCGTCGGAGGAGAAGATGCCCGGGGTGTGGGTGTGCCCGAAGAAGCAGAGATCCTTGCCGGATTCCGCGATGAGGGGCAGATGAGGCAGCACGTCTTCCCATGTAAACAGATAGGCGTCACGATCCGTCGGGGATCCGTGGGCGGCGAGGAAGCCGTCGAATTCGAGATTGACGGGCAGGCCGCTCAGCCAGTCGAGGTTGTCGCGGGACAAGTTCTCGCGCGTCCAGAGGGCCGCGGACAGGGCGATTGGGTTGAAGCCGAGGGGCTCCTCGATTCCGCAGGCGACGGCATCATGGTTGCCGCACACGGTGGGGATCTGCCGTTCGCGGATGAGTTCGACGCACTCGTTGGGGTTCGCGTTGTATCCGACGACGTCGCCAAGGCAGACGATCTGATCCACTGCAATGTCGTCGAGCCGGGCGAGGACGGCCGTCAATGCCTCGAGATTCGCATGCACGTCGGAGATCAACGCATACTTCACCGTGGCTCCTTACGTCGCCGGTGTTCCCGAGCGACGTCCCCTTCTGTGCCGTTGGACAGCCAGGCAGAAGACGCCCTGCCGCCTCTCTGAGTCTACGCCGCAGGCCCCCGACACTGACGCGGGCCTGCGCACTACAAGTCATTATGTATATTCTGCACGGGATGGGGTCTGGATTCAAGGGGTTCGAGGGGTTTTCCGAGGCGCGCGGTACGGGCAGGGCGTTTGGAGTAGGACGGGAAGGGCGGCGGGGCGTTTCTGGTATCATGGGAGGGATCGGACGGGGTTGAACGGCAAACCGGGCGCGGCCTGGGCGTCTAAGCGAGTGCTGGGAAATGAAACGGGTTCTTGTTCTGTGTCGGCGAAGTTGGCTGGATCCCCGTGCGGGGTATGCGGAGCATTACGTGCGAGAGATCTGCGTGCGGCTGGCTGATGAGGGGCACTACGTGGCGATGGTGTCGGCCGATCCAGGGGGCGGGCGCTCCGAGCGGACACCGCGCCCCCGGATTGAGAGTGTGGATGGCGTCCAGCTCGCGCGTCTGGGCACGAGCACGTTCTACCGATTCATGGCCCGGCTGCTCCTGTCGCGGCTGGCCGGCTCGGGGAAGCTCTCGAAGCAATACGATGTGGTCGTGGACTGCGTGTATGGGCTGGGGAACCGGCCAGGGCATCCGCTCCCGTTGTCGCAGTATGTGGGGGAAACGCCGGTGTTGCCGCTGGTGTTCAGCCTGGCCAGGAGGTTCCGGGCCGATCCGACGCCGCCGGGGCCCGTGATCGCGGCGACGGGGCAGGCCCGGCGCGATCTCAATGGTGCGGGGCTTGCGGACAACTGGATCGTCTCTGCGCCGTACGGCGCGGATACGGAGCGGTTCTCGCCGGGCCCGGGGCGTGCCGCAGAATGCGTGGTTGCGGCCGAGGCGCGTAGCCGGGGGCTGCTGGACAAAGCGGCCAAGCGTCTGGCGCGGGGCGGTGCGGCGCCGCAACTGGAGTATGCCTGGGCTTCGGAGGACGGCGAGCCGGCTGGCGATGAGCGGGTGGCCCGCTACCGGCGGGCGTGGCTGGGATACTGCGGCGAGGGAAGGGAATGGCTGGCGCCGGCGATGGGCGCGTGCGGGCTGGCGGTTGTCTGTCCGGACACGGCGGCCGGGCGGGATCTGGTGGTGGACGGAGAGACGGGCCTCCTCCACCGGCGAGGAAAGGCCAGGGATCTCGCCCGGCAGATGGAACGGCTCTTCAAGGATGAAGTGCTGCGGGAACGGCTCGGGGCGGGCGGCCTCGAGCGGGCCCGGCAGAACACATGGGCGCGGAGCGCAGGACTAGTCCTCTCGGCGATTGAGAACCTGTGAGCGACGCAGAGGGGGCGTGCCCGGGGCGGAGGCCCCGCCTCTGTCGCAAACAGGCTTACAGGAACCAGAGTCCCAATGGGACGAGTGCCAGGAATACGAATCCAAGCAGGCCGAATCCCAAGAGGTAGAGCACCGCTGGCATGAACATGCGTCGACATCTCCTGTGTTGGCGCGTGGTGGACCTTCGGGCTCGGGCGCCCAAGGGGGCACCATGCCGCTCCGCAGGCCAACTTGCGTCCCCCGGCACTGGACGCGCCGTAGCGGCGCGCCGCACGCCGGCCTTGATCGTCCGGACGTTCCAGACCGGCCGCGGGTATTATACGAACGGAGGGGGCGGCTGTCGAGCGGGCGCAGGGAGCGGGCGCAGGGAGCGGGACGGTGTTGCGGAACCGGGGTTGTGCGGCTTGTGGCAACGGGATTGGATCGGCTAGGATGCGGGCCTGCGGTGCAACACGGAACGGGGAGATTGGCATCATGTCGTATTCATCGGTTCTATTGTTCGTCTCGGCGCTGTTGGCGGTGATGGCGTACGGCGCGTCGGCCTACGCGGCGGAACTGGCCCCGGACGGGATGCTCGAGGTCGATGGCAGGCGGATGTTCGTGTTGGGGCTGTACGAGAACCCGGCCGACGATGCGGTGCTGGAGCGTGTGGCCGCGGCGGGGTTCAACCTGGTGCACGCAACAGAGGATCACGGGGCATTGGATCGGCTTCACGAACGAGGCCTGTTTGCGTGGGTGAACACGGGATACCGGATCGATCTCAGCCCGGCACACCGAGAGGAACGGCGCGGACAGCTCGCCGAACTGGCGGGGCGGTTCGCCTCGCACCCGGCGCTGCTGGTGTGGGAGGTGCCGGATGAGGCGCTGTGGAACGTGTGGTACGGGGCGCAAACCTGGGGATTGGGGCGCGGCCCGGAGCAGCAACGCAAGTTGATCGGCGAACTGGAGGACGAGGCGCTGGCCGAGAAGCTGAGGGGGATGATGAAGGAGGCGCACGATCACTTCGAGCGGGCCGAGTTCAAGGCCTGGGAAGAGGTGTCGGGGGCCGTTTGGGCGGCGCTGGGCCAGGAGAACCCAAATCCGGGATTGACGATCAGCGACGCGCCGGAGCGGGCCTCGCAGTTGGCCGCGGGGATGCTTGAAGGATACGGCGCGCTCAAGGAACTGGATCCGGCGCATCCAATCTGGATGAACCACGCGCCGCGCAATTCCATCGAGCAACTCGGCGAGTTCAACCGGGCGGCGGACATTGTCGGGTGCGACATCTACCCGGTGCCGGTGGGCGGAACAGGGCATTCGGATTTGCGGGAGCGTTCGCTGGCGGCGGTGGGGGCCTACACGGTGCGCATGCAGGACGCGGCGCGGCCTGCGGACGGCGGGCCCGGGAAGCCGGCGTGGATGGTGCTCCAGGGCTTTGGGTGGTCGGATCTCCGGGAGAACCCTACCGAGGAGGATCGGGAGAAGAGCCCGCGGCCGACATTCGATCAGTCGCGTTTCATGGCCTATGATGCGATCGCCCGGGGCGCCCGGGGCATCCTGTACTGGGGCACGGCCTACATTGAGAAAGACTCGACGCTGTGGGAGGATCTGCTGCGGCTGGTTCGCGAGTTGGCCGATATCGAGCACGTGTTGTCCGCGCCGGACGCGGACATGCCGATCACGGTGGACGTGGCAGAGAGTTGGGGTTCGAGGGATCGCGAGGTGGTCGTGCTTGCGAAAGATGTGGCAACGGGGCCGGAGGCGGATCGGGGGCTCTGGCTGCTGGTGGTGAACGAGGGGACGGAGCCGCTCCGGTTCACGATCAAGGGATTGGGGGCGGCCGAGGGGCTTGTCCTGGAGGATGGGCGTGCGGAGCGAAGGGCGGAGGTGAAAGGCGGGAGCCTGGACTTGGCGATCCGGAGCGGCGGCATCCAGGTTCTCCGGCCCGTGCGATAGGGTAGCAGCACCCCCGGAAGCGCGGCGCCCGCCCTCTGCAGTACTTGTGCATACCGGGACTTTCGCCTAAGATACATGCACATAAACAGGGCACCGGCGATGTACATACCAGGCCCTGAATTGAGGTGGGAATCATGCAAATCTTCTCGTGGCTCATCGATGTCTACTGGAACTGGCTCCTGGAGCTGCCGCTGGAGCTCGTGACGAAAATGAAGGGAAGCCCGCTTCCTCCGCTGGCGGTCATACTCGTGAAGGTCGTCTTGACGCTGGTGGTCGTCTACCTCGTCTATTCGATGATCTACAACGTAGTGCGGCGGGTGAAGAACGCGATGGCCGGGGACAGGCTGTACGACAAGGCGGATGCCGAGGCCCTGGCCGCAGCGGCAGGCGGGGATGGGGTCGCGGTGGCGCCGGGCACCGTCGAGGCGAGCATCGCGGCCATGAAGCGCGCCAAGGACTACGCGGGAATGGGGAAGCTGTACGCGTCGGTGAACCGCCACAAGGATGCCGCGAAGTGGTATAGGAAGGCGGGGATGCGGCGTGAGGCGGCGCAGGAACTGGCGCGGGCCGGGAAGACGCTGCGGGCGGCGCGGATGCTGCAGAAGGAGGGGGATTTCACGGGAGCGGCGCGGCTCTACTCCGAGAAGGGCAAACACCTTCTGGCTGCGCGGGCCTACACGGAGGCCGGTGCGCCGGCCCTCGCGGCGCGGTGCTACGGCGAGGCGGGCAAGTATGATGAGGCGGTGGCGGCCTACGGGGAGTACTTCCAGAGCGCCCGCGAAGAGATGGAGCAGCAGTTCGAGGCGGCGACGAACTGCCTGAATCTGCTGAACGGCGAGGAGGGGCGGAACAAGATCACGGCGGAGCAACGCAAGGGGCTGCTGCCGGCGGTGGCAGGGCGGTTCGAGCAGGCCAAGCAGTATGACGTGTCGGCCGGG
>JAFGTL010000090.1 GCA_016934125.1 Candidatus Hydrogenedentota bacterium | reverse complement strand
GGCGCAATCGCTACTGCTTCCCCGGTGATGGTGAGGGCATCGCCTGGCCGCATCGTCCTGTGCCAGATGAGATGCTCAGTCATGTGCACTTGCCGCTGCAAGACCTCGAGCGGGAATCCGTCTGCTGGCCAGAACTGAGGCATGTGCTCGGCGATCGGCCAAGTGAGCGCCACCGCCAGCATCGGTGGGGCAATGATGCCGCCCTCGCGCTCATCGTCGAAGTAGAACGGATTGCCGTCGCCGACAGCGGCGGCGTAATTCATGGCGTGACGCCAGGTTACGCTCGTCTTCAAAGACTTCGACACGGCGCCCACGAATCTGGGACTCAGTTCCATTCAGCCCTCCTTCCCCGGTCATGGCATCGATTACCTGGACAACAGTAGCATTATTCCGACTCGGAAATAAACGCTTACAGGAAGGCACCGGCCGACTGCGCGGAATGGGACGACACCGATGACGCGCCCGGCCGGCATGCCGGACTTCGTGGCGAGGCGTCAAGACTTCTGTATAATGGGGCATCTCCAGGTTGGACGGGTGTCCGAGGCTTCGGCCAGAAGGCGGTACAACCATGATTCTGAGCGCGGTGGTTCTCACGGCGGCGATATGTGCGGGGGACGGTGGCCGGCTGTGGCGCCCGGTGGAAGACACGCCATACCTCCAGGAGGTCGGCCGGCAGGTTGTCACCGACAAGCCGGTGCGCGCGGTTGCGACCTGCGCCGGCCGGGTGTACGCCGGCTTCGACGACGGCGTGCGGGTGTTGGAGGGAACGGAGTTGTCGGCGTGCGGCGCGCCGCACGGGCCCGTTCGGAAAATGGCGGCGCTCAACGACGCCCTATGGGTGATCGCCGATTCGGGCCTGCACCGGTTCCGGGATGGGGCATGGCGGGCCGTCGCGGAGGGCGAATACGCGGATCTGTGCGTGCACGGCGGCGAGGTATGCGTGGCCGGTGAGCGAGCCTTGTGGCGGGTGGCCGGGGACGGCCTCGTGCCCATCGACGGCGCGGAAAAGTGCCCGGGCCGCATCCTGGGCGTGGCGTCGTACAGCGAGACGCTCTATGTCGTCGGCGAGAAGCGCCTCGCACTATTCGACGGCCACGGCTTCGACGGCGTCAACGTCGTGGACTGGGGGCAATTGCCCGCCGGCACCGTGCGCGACATGCACCCACAGGGAAACCGGCTGTACATCGCGACGGATCGAGGACTGGCCGTGCTTCGCGGCATGTCGATGACGCACCTCGGCGGCCCCGAGGGACTGTGCTACGAGGACACAACCTGCCTCGGCGACGGGTTCGACGGCGATCTCTGGATCGGGACGACAATGGGCGCGATCCGGCACACGGCCGGCGCGTTCCACTACTTCGCCGGCGTCCGGTGGCTGCCGGATGATCACGTCAACGCGGTGGCCGCGGCCGACCGCGAGATCTACATCGCAACAAACGGCGGGCTGGGCATCATCGCGTATGAGCCATTCACCTTGTTGAAGAAGGCGGCCTATTACGAGCGCCACCTCGAGGAATGGGGCCAGAAACGCCTGGGCTTCGTCCACAAACTCGAATGGGACGATGCCGAAGGCGAATGGATGCGGGAGATCAGCGACAACGATGCGGGATGGAGCACTCATTACCTCACGGCCCAGTGTTTCAAGTATGCGGTGACGGGCGACGAGCAGGCGCGCGACGAGGCCCTTCATTTCTTCAAATCGCTGAAATGGTGCGAGGAGATCACGCCCATCGACGGGTATCCGGCGCGGTCGGTGTGGGCGAAGGGCGAACGCGGCCACCAGGCCACGGGCGGTTCCGGGGGATATCCGGCCGAGTGGCACGACACGCCCGACGGCGTGTGGCAGTGGAAGGGCGACACGTCGTCCGACGAGACAGACGCCCATTTCTACGCGACGGCCATCTTCCACGATCTGGCGGCGCAGGGCGAGGAGAAGGAGTGGGCCAAGGAGCATCTGGCCCGGCTCATGGATCACATCATGGAGAACGGCTGGGTGCTCCGCGATCTGGACGGGAAGCCAACGCGCTGGGGCCGCTGGGATCCGGAGTACTTCCACAGCTACCAGGGCCACTACGCCCGCGGCCTCAACGGAATGGAGGTGCTCACCTACCTCGCAACGGCCCATGCAATCACGGGCGACGCCAAGTATGCCGCCGCGGCCGATGAGTTGATCGGCATGCACTACCTCGACGAGGTGCTCCGGCAGAAACTGGTGTTTCCGCCCGATTCCCTCTTCCACTCGGACGATCGCCTCGCGTTCTACTGCTACTTCACGCTGCTCCGCTGCGAGACGGATCCGACGCGCCGCTCGCTCTACAGACGGAGCCTGGAGCGGAGTTGGGAGATCGAGCGGATCGAACACAATCCGTGGTTCAACTTCATCTACGGGGCGCTCACGGGCAACGACTGCGAGGCGCCGGAGGCCGTCGCACACCTGCGTGAATGGCCGCTGGACTGCGTCACCCATCCCTATCGCAACTCCCACCGGCACGATCTCCACACACCGGCCGGCTACGTGCCATACGCCGGCGGGGTGAAGGCCATCTCGCCGCGCGAGCGGGGCCCGCAGCGATGGACAAGCCCGACATTGCAGTTCGATGGCGGTAGCGGCCGGGAGGTGATGGATCCGTCGGGCTGGCTGGATGCATACTGGATGGGGCGCTATTTCGGCTTCATCACGGCGCCGGACACGGACGACGCCAGCCTGACGACGGTAGAGGAGCGAGGACTCCACGTCGGCGCGCGGCCGTATGAAGGCCCGGCACGGCCGTGATCGCCGAGACACGGCCGGCGGTACGGCGTCGAACATGGTTGACGGCGATGCGGGAGCTGGAAGGAGAGGGACAAAATGCACAAGACGGGCTTGGTGAGAGCGCTGGCGGTAGGCGTGTGCATCACGATGGCCGCGGCAACGGCAGGGGCGGCGGTCACGCTGCATCCGCTGTTCACGGATCATGCGGTGCTCCAACGGGGTATGCGTGTGCCCGTGTGGGGCAAGGCCGCGCCGGGTGAGGAAGTCACTGTCCAGCTGGCGAACCGCAAGGGGCGCGCCGTAGCGGACGAGAACGGCGATTGGATCGTGCGGTTGCGCTCGCTCAAGACAGGCGGCCCCTATGAAATGGTGGCCACGGGCGATGGCGGCTCGATTACGGTGCACGATGTGCTGATCGGCGAGGTATGGGTGTGCTCCGGCCAGTCCAACATGGCCTGGCCCGTGTCGAGAACATTGAACGCCGAGCAGGAGATTGCCGCCGCCGACCTCCCGGGCATGCATCTGTTCACCGTGCCGCGCAAGACGGCCGAAACGCCCCAGGACACCGTCGAGGCGGCGTGGGGCCTGTGCACCCCGGAGACGGTGCCCGACTTCAGCGCGGCCGCATTCTACTTCGGGCGCGAGCTTCACAGAGAACTGGGCGTTCCCATCGGGTTGATTCACACGTCCTGGGGAGGCACGCCCTCCGAGGCGTGGACACGGCTCGGCTGGCTCGCGGAGATGGCCGAAGTCGAGCCGCTGCTGGCCCGCTGGGACAAGGTACTGGCGGAGTATCCCCAGGCACTGGAAGCGTACAACAAGCGCGTCAAGGAATGGCAGGCGGCCGCCGAGAAGGCCAAGGCCGAGGGCAAGAGCGCTCCGCCCAAGCCGCGTGGGCCCCTCGGGCCGAGCAGTCCGCGCCGGCCCGGGAGTCTCTACAACGGCATGCTCGTCCCGCTCATGCCGTACGCGATCCGCGGGGCCATCTGGTATCAGGGCGAAGCCAATGCAGGGCGCGCGTATCAGTACCGCACGCTGTTTCCGGCGATGATCGAGAACTGGCGTGAGGATTGGGGACAGGGCGCGTTCCCGTTCCTGTTTGTCCAGTTGGCGAACTGGCAGGCGGTAGAGCCGGAGCCCGGCCCGGCGCCGTGGGCGGAGCTTCGCGAAGCGCAGACCATGACGCTCTCACTGAAAAACACGGGCATGGCCGTCGCCATCGACATCGGCGAGGTGGAGAGTATCCATCCCATGAACAAGCAGGACGTGGGGAAACGGTTGGCCCTCGCCGCACTGGCCGGCACGTATGGCCGGCGGCTCCCCTATTCCGGGCC